>CABUZU010000054.1 GCA_902496125.1 uncultured Lachnospiraceae bacterium | reverse complement strand
TTACTTAAATAAGCACCGATAACACAGAAAATATTTGTAATTAAGATGTACTGTTTAAGCATACCACCATTATTGGCTACATATGTAAAGTAATAAGTTGCTACACCCATAAGTACGAAGTTAAACATAAATTTTGCTAAGTCTGCAATTAATAATGCAATTAACGGTGGATTCTGAAGTAAAGCACGAATTAAATCCATACCACTTGTTTTATCTTTATTTGCTTCTTTTTTACTAGCCTGTTGTTCTGGAGTTTCAACTTCTTCATAACCTTTAAACATTACAAAGTGTGCATAATATAAAACTGCCATAACACAACCAAGTACGAAAGCAGTTGCACCATACTGATTGGTTTCACCAATAATTCCTGCAAAGAAAGCTGCAAGTACAGGTCCTACATAAGAGAAGATAACCTTTGAAAGGTTTGCCCAAGCTGCTCTAGTAGAAGCAAGCTGTGAACGATCTTCTGGAGTTTTACCTGCTACAGAAATCATAGATACGTTTGCAACATATGCGAAGTTCCAAGTTACGTGACTGGCAATTGCTGCGATAATGATAATTACTGCCGATAACATACCATCGCCAATTTTTAAGAACTGGAATGCATATAGGAATGGTACTAACCAAGGTACTGCTACTAACCAAGAACGATAACGTCCCCACTTCATAGGTTTTGAACTATTAATGATTGCACCATACATCCAAGATAACAGTGCATCGACTGTACTTGCAATAGTGGTAATCATCGTTACAGTTGCTAATGGAAATTGTGCTAGGTTTGTTAAGAATACATTAAAGAAATAACTTTCAATGTTAGACATTAACGTAAAACCACAGTCACCAACACCATAGAACATCTTTAGAGCCCCACTGAGTTCCCTCTTTTCACTCTTGTTTTCCTGACTCATTTTTATTCCCCTTCCTTTAACACCTATTTGGATACTATAGGTGTTTTTGTAGTATATTAAATTGTAAAGTTATAAACTTCGTCGACGAATTGATATATCAAGTATATCCGACATTTTGATAGTTGTTAATCCCACAAAATGTGTTATATTTTTATCACCCATTCCAACACTTTGTACGAGAACAATTTTAATAAGCTACGCCATATGTTTCTTTGTTATATTTATTGATTTCATCATTAATGATTGGCTGTACATGTGGGAACATTGCACCTGGTAATCCATAGGTAATACTTGGAATGAAATGTCCACCTTTGCCATATTCTTCACATACACGACGTACATCTGCACGGATTTCTTCTTCGGTAGAGTCTGCACGGTCAATAACAGAATCTAAACCACCCATTAATACCATTCTACCCTGTAACTGTTCTTGTAACTTAGGAATATCATTGGTATTTAAAACACCTTGCCAAATATCAATTCCAAGTTCAACCATATCTTCTACAATTGGTTCACAGAAAGAATCTGCATGGTGCATGATGATAACGCCGTTCTCTTTCATGTAATTGTACATCTTAACATATTGAGGCTTAATAAATTCTCTCCAAGTATCAGGACTCATAAATAAAGAATTTTTGCTGCCCCAGTCATCATGAGAAATAATTACATCTGGATGTAAGTTATCTACCAATAGCTTTGTATAAGTAAAACGATATTCTCCAATTGCGTCTAATAAATCATGCATATCCTCTGGCTCTAATAATAAGTTCATACAAGTATCTGCAATACCCATTAAGTTGTGAGCCTGTTCAAATACACCAGTACCCATCATACTTAATACTAATTTGCCTTCTGCTCTTGCTTCTTTCGCTGCTTTTTTCGCATCTTCCCAAAGTGCTGGATCTGAACAATTTGCTACTAAATCAGGTACCTTAACCGTTTCTTTCCATTCTGTAACATCAGGACATACAAGGTCTGCTTCTGATGGGAATGCAAATAACTGCTCTTCTGGCCACATATAAGTAGTTCCCCATTGGTCTTTTGTTGTTTTGCCTTTTACACGATTGCCACGAGTAAAACGCATGATTGGATCAATCATAACTGGTTTTACAAATTCATAGTCCATTACTAAACGATCTGGTTTGCCATCTACCTTTAAAGTCTCTAAAAAGTTCTCTTTTACACTTAACATCAATATTACCCCCTCGTTATTTTTCGATGTGTATTTGTCTTTATGAACTCAAAATATCACTTCTTTTTGGCAAAGTCAATCATTCTGAAACACTCTTTAAAACTTCAAACACAGTGCCGATTTCACTTAATTTTATGCAAAAACCATTGAACAGAGTGTTCAATGGTTTTTTTAGTAATTTCGACCAAAATGCTTTTTATTTTTCTGCCTGTTCCATTAATTTTACTCGACTATAACGATATAATTCTTCTGCTAAGTTTACTTTACGATTTGGATTTCCATCTCTTAGACGGCAAGCAAATCTTCCAGTTAAACCTAACTCATCTACTTTTTTATGAACCTCTGCTACTGCATCTTCATCACTCATGTCTGCTGGGATAACCCAAAGTGTACACTGTGCAAGGTCTTTACCATATTCATCAATAATTGCCTTCTTATCATTTGCAGAATCCTGACCTTCCCATGCATCAAATCCGGCTTCAATGATAAGTGGCATTAATGTCTTAATGCATCCACAAGAATGTAATGCAATGTACATACCCATATCATGTGCAGCTTTTGTAATCTTTTGATACTGAGGTACAAATAATTCTTCATAAGTTGATGGTGAGAAGAAGGTACTAATCTGAGTTCCCATATCATCATGTAATAAAATCATGTCTGCGCCATAAACTTCTTTTGCAATCTTAATTAATTCAATATGCCAATCTACTAATTTATCATAGAACTCAGTTAATACTTCTGGTTCTTCTAATAGATAACAGAATGCATCTTCAAAGCTTGTAAGGTCTGCTAAACGTTCAAATAAACCATTTACGATTACAAAATAAGAGAAACGATCTTCTGCGATTTTTCCTTTGTAGTTTTCTTCATAGTCTTTTTTCCAGTCAATTGCTGATAAATCAGGCCATTTAATTTCTTTTTCCCATTCTGTAATATCAGAAAGAGCACGAGTACCTGGTTTTACCATTGCTGCTTTTGTAAGTGGTTCATATTCCCACTGAATACCAAACCAGTCTACTCCACCAAAGTTTCTAGCCATTGCATCTGGCATTACAAGTGGTTGAATCGCATTGTTATCTAAATCCTGATTTGGAACCCATAAAGGCATTTTACCTTCTAACATACGAATCATGTTTTCCTTTGGTGTAATTGGATAATTATATCTTGGTGCAACTGCCTCTTTTACACCATAAATACCTGGCATACGATATTCTCCTATAACTTTTAATTCATCTTCATTAAATACTGCCATTTTTTTGCCCCTCCCGTAAAAGTTTTTGTATATTTTGTATGGTTTTATTATAGAAAACTTACTGCCTTCTGTTAATTCTACAATTGGGTCGAAATTGGGACTTTGAAATCCAACAAACTGTATGATATAATGATGCCAAGGGGGAAAAACTAAAAATCTATTCCAGCGTAAATCTGCGAATTTCGAATATTTATAGAATTGTGAGAATTGCTTGCAGCGAAACAATTCGTAAGGCATCTATTTATTTAAGAAAGGATTATTTTTATGAAAAATTATAAAGAGTTTTTAATCAATTTACTCTGCGATATTGTCGCATCTTTTATTATGGCAATTGGTATTTATTGTTTCTTAGAACAAGCTGATATTGCCCCTGGTGGAATCTCCGGTGTCGCCATCATGTTAAAATATCTCTTTGGACTTCCAATCGGTATTATGACATTGGTTATTAATATTCCACTGATTCTTTTAGCATGGAAATACTTAGGCCATACGTTTACGAAAAAGACACTAGTAACCTTAGTTATTAGCAGTTTAATTTTAGACTATGTTGTCACTCCATTCTTCCCACAGTACTCCGGTGATCGTCTATTAGGCTCGGTATTTGGTGGACTTTTCATGGGAGCTGGACTTGCAATCGTCTTTCTTCGTGGTTCTACTACTGCTGGTACCGATATTATTTCTTATCTGCTAGAAAAGAAATTTCCACACATCTCTATTGGAAGACTTTTAATGTTTATTGACTGTATTATTTTAGCTGCTTCTGTAGCTGTATTTGGAAATATTGAATCAGGACTATTTGGCGTGGTTGCCCTCTTTTGCCAAACCAAGGCAATTGATGGCATTATTTATGGTATGGACAGAGGGCATACTGTTACCATTATTTCGCCTAAGAATCAAGAAATTGCTCGTAGAATTTTAACAGAAATGGACAGAGGCTCTACCTTTCTTCACGGCTGGGGTGCTTATTCGGGTAAAGATACTCAGGTTTTATTTTGTGTCATTCGTGCTAGAGAATACCACAATTTAAAAAGCATTGTGGCCGAAATCGACCCCAATGCTTTCCTAGTCGTTCAAGAAGCAAGTCAAATTTTAGGTGAAGGCTTTAAGCCAATGGAAAAAGAACTTTAATCTGTGTTCCATTTCCAACTGCACTATCCATCATAATCTGTGCATTATGCTGTTCTACGATGTGCTTAACAATTGCAAGACCAAGACCAGTCCCGCCTGTAGCCTTTGAACGACTTTTATCTACTCGGTAGAAACGTTCAAAGATTCTTATCTGGTCTTCTGAGGAAATACCAATTCCATTATCTTTGACTTCAAAATAAGCTCTGCCATCTGCTTGATATCCAGTAGTAACCCATACACTTCCACCTACTTTATTATAGCGGATGGCATTGTCACATAGATTATAGATAAGCTCTTCCATCATACTCTTATTGGCATTTACAAAAACAGCACCCTCTAAGTTTTTCCCTGTAATCATTACTTCATGCTTTTGGGCATGAATCTGTAGCATCTCTACACAAGAAAGTGCCACATCCGTTAAATCTACCTTTTGCATCTGTGGTACTTCTTCCATACTATCTAATTGAGACAATCGAAGAATATCATTAATTAACATCAGCAAACGATTCGCATTCTTATGAATTTGGCTTGCAAAGTGCTTCACATTTTCTTCTCCTGCAAGCCCCGTCTCAATAAGCTCAGAATATCCTGAAATTGACGTTAATGGTGTCTTTAATTCATGGGAAACATTCGCAGTAAATTCCTGTCTCATCTTCGCACTCTTTAAGATATCCTGATGCTGACTGTGAATTTTGTCCATAAATGGCTTTAATTCATCATAGGTTTCAATCTCATCCATATGATCTAAATCTGTCGCTGCCTGATTGACTGGCTTTAAAAGACTCTTCGTCAAATATCTGGCAACTAAAATACAACTAACAATCAATAAAATAAAAATACCAATCGCAACAGGAACAATACGTCTGATAAAGCTCCACTGATTATCGGCTTCCTTTGCTACACGAAGAATACGCCCATCCTCTAATTTTACTGCATAGTAATAGGTGTTTCTTGCTAATGTATCCGACTTACGAATCGAATGACCTTCTCCTGTTTCCATCGCTTCATGGATCTCTGGTCTAAGACTGTGATTATCCATACTAGAAGCATCTGCACTGCTGTCATATTCTACGGTTCCATCACTTTCTACAATGGTAATTCGAAGGTCTGACGTCTTAGGATTATAAGATTCCTCCACATATTGTAATACAATTTCTGAGGAATCTAAGATATATGTATACGACCTAATATCATTCATAACCTGCTGACTGTATAAATCATAAAATACAAAAATCGAAACAATTAAAGTAATTAAAATCGCACCAGTTGCAATCCCTACTAAACGTAAATTAATTTTTCTTTTCATAATTAATCATTCGCATGATTCATCGTGTAACCTACATTTCGAACAGTCTGAATCAATTTCCCCTTTTTACCTAGTTTTTGACGAAGTGTCTTAATGTGCATATCTAAGGTTCTTGATTCTCCTTCAAAATCACTGCCCCAGACTTTATCTAAGATTTGATTTCTTGGTACAACAATCCCTGAATAATTCATTAGTAGTTTTAATAATTCAAATTCCTTATAAGTAAGTTCACAAGGCTGTCCACTGACTGTTACCTGTCTTCTGCTTTCATCAAGGTAAATCTCATCAAATTCAATGGCTTCATTTTTATCTTCTCTTTTTACACGACGAAGCATCGCTTTTACACGAGATACTAATTCCATAACGCCAAAAGGCTTGGTCATATAGTCATCCGCACCAAGGTCTAGACCTTTTACCTTATCAATTTCGGTCGTTTTAGCCGTTAACATAATAACAGGAACAAGTGCCGTACTTTTTGTTAAACGAATTCTTCTAAGTAACTCTAATCCATCAATATCTGGAAGCATAATATCTAATAGAATTAAATCTGGTACTTGTTTTTCTAAGCCCTTTTTAAATTCTCTAGCGTTTTCAAAGCCTTCTGCATCATAGCCAGAGTTCTTTAGTGCAAATACCTCAATTTCTTGAATATTTCTATCGTCTTCTACTACATAGATTAAAGCCATCTTTCCATCTCCTTTCTAAATTCCATATTTATCCTTATAGCCTTGATAAGCTTCAATAAACCCTTGGTCTGTACCAGCCTTTAAATGTTCTAAATAAGCATGACGACCTTCCTCTGCTAATACATTTTCTAATACACCTACTGCTAAATTCGAGCAGTGGTCTGCTACACGTTCTAAATCAGTTGTAATATCCATTAATACAAATCCCATCTCCGGTGTACAACTACCCTTACGAAGTCGGTTGATATGATGTACCTTCATCTTCTCGCAAATCTTATCAATGACTTCTTCTAATGGCTCTACATTTCTTGCAATCTCTACATCATTGTCCTTTAACGCTAATAAAGCTTGATTTAAAATCTCTGAAATTGCATTACTTAATACTTCTAGTTCTTGATAAGCGTGCTCTGAAAACTTCATCGACTTACTCTGTGCCTCTTGTGCACTTTCCACTACATTCATTGCATGGTCTGAAATTCTCTCAATATCTCCAATGCTGTGTAATAGCAATGTAATTGTACGACTGTCTTTTTCTGAAATTTCTTGTGAAGAAATCTGTAAAATATATTCACTTAATTTATCTTCATATTCATCGACTGCATTTTCTAACACTAAAACCTTCGCAGCCTCTTCTTCTCTATATTCTTTAATTAATCTTAGTGACTTACCAATTGCCTTTTGTGCTAATTGTCCCATACGAACGGTTACTTCACAACAATGCTGTACTGCTAATGCTGGCTGATTTAAGAAACGAGAGTCTAATAAGTTTAATTCACTAGTAAGTGCAGATGCTTCTTCATCATCCTCTTTACTATCATCTCGAATGGTTTTACAAGCAAGCCAAACTAAGCCATTGACAAATGGCAATAAGATAAGAGTTGCTGCAATATTAAAGCAACTGTGAATAACCGCAATTCCTGCTACACCACAGGCATCGGTTAAAAAGTCAAAATGGATAAATGCATTTAAACTATAAAATACAACCATAAATAAAACTGTACCAATAATATTAAAATATAAATGTACAAATGCAGCTCTTTTTGCATTTTTACTTGCACCAATTGCTGAAAGCATTGCGGTAACACAGGTACCAATGTTTTGTCCCATAATAATAGGGATTGCAGTTCCATAGGTTACTGCACCGGTTACACAAAGTGCCTGTAAAATACCTACGGATGCAGATGATGACTGAATAATCGCTGTTAAAATTGCACCGGCAGCCATACCTAAAATTGGATTAGAAAATCTTGTTAGAATACTTGTAAATTCTGGAACATCTGCAAGTGGCTTTACTGCCGCACTCATTGTATCCATACCAGTCATTAAAATTGCAAATCCAATCATAATTCCACCGATATTTCTCTTAGATTCTTTCTTTGTAAACATCAAAAGGATGATACCAATTAATGCAAAAATTGGTGAGAATGAACTCGGCTTTAAAAACTGTATGATAAAGTTATCACTCTGAATACCAGATAAACTAAGAATCCATGAGGTTACTGTCGTACCAATGTTGGCACCCATAATAATACTTGCTGCTTGTGTTAATTTCATAATACCAGAATTAACAAAACCTACAACCATGACGGTGGTCGCTGAAGACGATTGGATGACTGCTGTAACTGCAACTCCTAGTAATACGCCTTTTAATTTATTAGAAGTTAATTTTTCTAAAATCTGTTCTAATTTACCACCTGAAGCTTTTGATAGATTGGCGCCCATATAGTCCATACCAAATAAAAATAAAGCTAGTCCGCCAATCATTGATAGAATTGAAAAGAAATCCATAAATCCTCCTCCATATTTTACGTATAATTTACATATCCTCTATAGGATACTATACCTATGTAAAATCAGAGAAGAATTTATGTAAAATCTAGGTAAAATTTTTGAGGATTGTGGGAGCACGTAGTGCGAAACAATCCGGTATCATTATACTAATCTTCCCAAGGACGAATACGATAAGTTACTCCTAACTTATTACAAATTCCTCTACATTCTTCCTCTTCTTCCTTAGTAAGGGTTGTATCTACTGTAGTAAGTACAACATGAGGAACATACTTTTTAATATTTTTAGCAAATTCTAAAAGTCCATCAAATCCCTCTAAACCAAAGCGATTTCTCGTAAGCTCATAATAACGCTCTGGATTTGGTGTATTTAAACTAATTGAAACCGTATCTGCTCTATCCTTAAACAATGGTGTTACATCTTTTTTATAATACAGACTTGCAAGCCCATTGGTATTTACACGAATTGGTTTATGATAAGTTTCTTTAATAAAGTCCATGACTTCTAACATATCATCTAATCTCATTGTAGGTTCACCAAATCCACAAAATACAACTTCCTCATATTTTGACATATCAAATTTAGCAAATTCTGCCTTCACTTCTTCTACAGTAGGCTCTCTATCTAGCCAAAGACTTCCAGAGTGTTCCATCTCATCTCTTGTTTGGCGTAAGCAAAATGTGCAAGCACATGAACATTTATTTGTCATATTTACATAGAGGTTTTTATGAACCTCATATAATATTGTCATCATTACAAATCTTCCCTTCTTAATGCAATTTATGCAAAACATCTTCAAAACATACTCCATCCGTTGGTGGAATATCTCTTTTTTCTGTTGCTTCAATACAATATTTAATAAATCCTGCTGCCTTTTTAACCGACTCTTCAAAAGGCACCTGATTGACTGCATCCGCTGCAATCACTGCGGCAAAGATATCGCCTGTTCCAGACCTCTCCTTACCTACTCGCTGTCTTTTTAAAATCTTAGGCTCTTTACCGGTTTCATAAACGATATTTCCAATATATCCACCCATTGAAATACCGGTAATAACAATCTTTTTAGCTCCTGACTTACTAAGCTTATCTGCCATTTCAAATAAGTCATCCTTATGCCATTTTTTATTTTGATAAGGTGTATCTGTTAAAATACAGCACTCGGTAAGATTTGGTGTCAAGATATCTGCATAACGAACAAGCTTTTTCATCTCTTGACACATCTCTTTTGTATAGGTCGAATAAGCTGTACCATTATCCCCCATTACAGGGTCAATAATTACTTGGGTACGATTCGTTCTAAATTTCTCAATAAATTCTTCTACAATCTGAATCTGCTTTAATGAACCCAAAAATCCAGAAGCAATTCCTTCAAAACGAAGATCTAATTTCTTCCACTGTTCCATATAATCTCTCATATGGTCGGTATAATCGTCAAAATAAAACGATTCAAATCCTGTATGATTTGAAAAAATGGAGGTTGGCAACGGACAGCACTGAACCCCCATATGCGAAATAACCGGAAGGGCCACTGCTATCGAGCAGCGTCCAAATCCGGTAAAATCATTAATTAATGCAATTTTCTTTTGATTATTGTGCGATAACATAATGTCTTCCTTTGGTTTATTTATTAAAACTCATAGTCTTAAGTACACCGGTTTTATAAACAGCACTAGCCATCACATAGAATAAAATGATTCCTACAATTCCTTCTGATACTAAGCCCGGAATCTGAGCAGCACCTGCTGGAATACTTCCATACAAAATACTTCCTGCAATAAAGTATCCAACTACCATAACAACAATACCAAGTACACTTGCAATTGCTGTACGAATACCATACAATTTATGACTATCTGCCACTTTCGCAATGACATAGCCCATAAAAGACTTAATGACTAAGGTTGGTAAAATCCATTCCGCATATCCACCTAATAAATCAGCCATTGCAGAACCTACGCCACCAATTAAAATAGCAGCTGGATTTCCCATTACAAAAGCACCAAATAGAATAAATCCATTACCAAGATGAGCATATCCTAATGGAATTGAAATTTTAAAGAATAATGTAGCAATACATACTAATGCCATAAATAATGCTGTCATACAAATAAATGTTGTATTTTGTTTTTTCATAATAGCCTCCCGCTTAAAATTAAGATAGCAGTCGGATCCGGCTTGTAGAATAAGATACCTTAAAGATGGCTTTTCGTAAAGCTACAATTTTGTTAATTTTTAAATGGTCAGTTGATGTTATGACCTTTTAATGCGTTTACCCGTTCGATAAAAACTAATATTTTTTCCATTTATCGCTCTAGCTGTATAATCATAGGTTGTCCCTTTTTTTACCAATTTATCCGTATAGCTTGTCTTTGTAATTGTTTTATATAAATGCCATATCTTTTCATTTTTTAACTTACGATAAATCTGATATTTTTTAGCACCCTTTACTGACTTAAGAGAAATGTCAATTCCTTTTTTGGCATTTTTTACTTTGACTGTTGGCATCTGTAAAAATAAGCTTTTTATAGTTTTTGCGCTACTTTTTACATTACTAGCATATGCATAAATCTTGTAAGTATATGTCTTACCACTTTCTACTTTTTTATCTTGATAACTGAGGCTTTTTGTTGTAGCAATTTTTTTATAACTGCCACTTCCTACCTTTCTCCATACTTCATAGCCCTTCGCATTTTTCACTGCATTCCATTTTAGTAATAAACCATAGGACTGAATTGTACAACTTTTAATTTTGAGCGTATCTAAAGTTATATTAGGACGCGAAGCTACTATTCCTATCGTAGGTTTAACCTCAACAACATCCTCTTTATACTTTTTAGGCCAATATGTATTTTTTGCTAAGTTTCCTCTTGAGATTGCAGCATTTTCTTTATCCGCTGGAATTTCATAATTCAAACACCAATAACTAGCTGCATTATAAGAGCCTTGTTGAGTATTTTGTACACTTAATAAATAATCATAAATCTTTTTTCCATTATAGAGTATTTTATAATTATTAGCAGATAATTCGTATTGTAAATATTTCAATTGACCATTTAATGTTTTATAATCATAGCCATTGGTTTTACACCAATTTATCATATTTTGTTTTCTAGCTAAATTAGCTGCATCATGCCATTGACAAATTCCATAGCTTGTGCCCTTATCGCCTGTTGCAGCCGGATTAAATCCAGATTCTTTATAAATATTAGCAAGGACACCTGTTGCAGCTGCCTTATTTAACTTCATTTCAGTTGTTAAAAAATCATAAATTTGTTTTTCATTATCCTCTGAAGAGAATAATGAAACCTGCTCTACAAATACACCTACATAAGGTGTGTTTTCATCAACTGTATATTCATAACCTTCAATAACTGGGATAAATTCATAATAATAATCATCCATTTTTTGATAATCTTCTAAACATTTCCATGAAACTGTAAAAGAACTAGACTTGTCACTGCCTTCTAAATAAACCTTTAAGGTCTTGGGCATCTGACATACTAGTTCTTCTTCTGTCTCATCTCCAGTAATTGTTAACTGGCTAATTTGTTTTCCTGCGTCTGCAAATCTAATAACTTTATGTACATTATTAGGTTGTTGTGCGTAAGCGTTAATTGTAAATAAATTCAAGCTTATTACCATAACAATAAGCCATTTTAGATACTTACACTGCATGTAAAGTCCCTCCTTCATATCTTTACAAATATTACGATAAGTTTACAAGATATTAACATACAATGCAAGTATTTTTGACTAAAAATTAAGCAATTCCTTTAAAATCATATCCAGCTTCTTCAACTGCTGCCTTTAATGCATCATCGCTTACGCTATCTGCACATTCAACCACTGCCACACCAGCTTCATGGTCTACTTTTTCTACTGTTACACCGTCAAGAGCAGCTAATGCTTTATTAACATGTCCCTCACATTTACAGCACATCATTCCTTCGATTTTGATTGTTTTCTTCATGATATTTGCCTCCTCATTCTTAGTTGTGTTTTCCTGTACAGAAGCTTCTAAATGAAGCTTTACAGGTTCTTTATGCTTTGAAGCGTCCTTACTTGCATCATACATCTTAAATAAATTCAGACGAAGTGCATTTGTTACAACGCAAAAGCTCGATAAACTCATTGCTGCCGCACCAATCATTGGATTTAATGTAATTCCCCAAATTGGATAAAGCAAACCTGCTGCTACTGGGATTCCAATCGTATTATAGAAGAATGCCCAGAATAGATTCTCATGAATATTCTTTAATACTTGACGACTTAGACGAATTGCAGCAGGAACATCGGCTAAATCACTCTTCATTAATACTACATCTGCTGCATCAATTGCTACATCTGCCCCAGCTCCAATTGCCACACCGATATCTGCACGGGTTAATGCTGGTGCATCGTTGATTCCATCACCAACCATTGCAACCTTACCATTGTTAGAAAGGTTACGAATCTGTTCTTCCTTACCTGCTGGAAGTACTCCTGCAATCACGTGGTCTACCCCAACCTCATTACCAATTGCACTAGCAGTACGTTCATTATCACCGGTAATCATAACGACACGGATACCCATGTTTTGAAGTTCTTTTACTGCTTTTTGACTGCTTTCCTTCACAACATCGGCTACTGCAATGATA
>CABUZU010000053.1 GCA_902496125.1 uncultured Lachnospiraceae bacterium | reverse complement strand
CGTGAAGCAGCTATCAGAGCTCTTCAGGCATGTGGTCTTGAAGTAACAAGCATCAAGGATGTAACACCTGTACCGCATAACGGATGTCGTCCACCAAAACGCAGAAGAGTCTAATAGGAGGTATATAAAGTGGCAGTTAATCGTGTTCCAGTTCTTAAAAGATGTAGATCTCTTGATCTAGAACCTATGTACTTAGGTATTGATAAGAAGTCAAATAGAACAAAGAAATCCGGAAAGAAATTAAGTGAATACGGCCTTCAGTTAAGAGAAAAACAGAAAGCTAAATTCATTTATGGTGTGTTAGAAAAACCGTTTAGAAATTATTATACAAAAGCTAAGAGAATGAATGGACAGGTTGGTGAAAACCTTATGATTCTCTTAGAAAGAAGACTTGACAATGTTCTGTTCCGTGCAGGACTTGGTCGTACCAGAAAAGAAACCCGTCAGATCGTTGATCACAAACAGGTTTTAGTAAATGGTAAATTAGTAAACATCCCTTCTTATCAGATTAAAGTAGGTGATGTTATCACTGTTAGAGAAAACAAGAAAGATTCTCAGAGATACAAAGATATCTTAGAAGTAACTGCTGGAAGATTAATTCCTGAATGGTTAGATGTTGATAGTGAAAACTTATCAGTAACCATCAAAGAATTACCTACCAGAGCTATGATTGACGTTCCTGTAGATGAAATGTTAATCGTCGAATTATATTCTAAATAATTAAGGCAGTTGACCCCAGAGGTACTGTTCAATTTAAAAACAGTACTCCTGGGTTAAGTTTGCTTTTAGAAATAATAACCCGAAGGTTCTGAATCCTTAAAGGAGGCGCTTAAGTAGTGTTCGATTTTGAAAAACCTAATATTGAAATCGTAGAGATTTCTGAAGATAAAAAATATGGTAAATTTGTTGTGGAACCGTTAGAACGCGGTTATGGTACAACGTTGGGAAATTCCTTAAGAAGAATTATGCTTTCTTCTCTTCCTGGATGTGCAGTAAGCCAGGTAAAAATCGAAGGTGTGCTTCATGAGTTCAGCCCAATTCCTGGAGTAAAAGAAGACGTTGCCGAAATTATCATGAATATTAAAAGCCTTGCCATTAAAAACAACAGCGATACCAATGAAGTAAAAACTGCTTGTATCGAATTTGAAGGTGAAGGTGTTGTAACTGCAGCTGATATCCACACAGATGCAGATATTGAGATTCTTAATAAGGATCTTGTGATTGCTACTTTGAATGGTGGTCCTGACTGTAAATTATACATGGAACTTACGATTACAAATGGTCGTGGCTATGTAAGTGCAGAACGTAATAAAGATGAAGATCTACCAATCGGCGTAATCGCTATTGACTCCATCTATACACCAGTAGAAAGAGTAAATCTTAAAGTAGAAAATACCCGTGTTCGTCAGATCACAGATTTTGATAAATTAACATTAGATGTTGTAACAAACGGAACTTTAGCTCCTGATGAAGCTGTTAGCTTAGCAGCAAAGGTTCTTAGTGAACATTTAAATTTATTCATTGACCTTTCTGAAAATGCTAAGACCGCTGAGGTTATGGTAGAAAAAGAAGACAATGAAAAAGAAAAAGTTCTTGAGATGAATATTGATGAATTAGAATTATCTGTTCGTTCTTACAACTGTTTAAAACGTGCAGGTATCAATACTGTTGAAGAACTTTGCAATAGAACTTCTGATGATATGATGAAGGTTCGTAACTTAGGACGTAAGTCATTAGAAGAAGTTTTAGCAAAATTAAAAGAATTAGGTTTAGAGTTAAATCCTAGCGAAGACAACTAACCTTTTTTGTACACTGATTGATAAGACCAATGGCGCAATCGGCGTTCCATAAACTAAAATATGGAGTAAATAAGAGTACAGTAAGACCAAAGAGCATGTTCTCATTACTCCCCCAATAATAGGAGGAAATTAAAATGGCTGGATACAGAAAATTAAGCAGAACTGCTGACCAGAGAAAAGCTTTATTAAGAAGTCAGGTAACAAGTTTATTATACTATGGAAAGATTAAAACTACTGAAGCAAAAGCAAAAGAAATTCGTAAAATTGCTGAAGGTATGATCGCTATGGCTGTTCGTGAAATGGACAACTATGAAGAAGTTACCGTTAAAGCTAAAGTAGCTCGTAAAGATAAAGATGGTAAGAGAGTAAAAGAAATTGACACTACCAAAAAAGGTAATGCAATTGTTTACGAAGAAGTTGATGGAAAGAAAGTTGCTAAACACGTAGAAGGTAAGAAAGTTACTGTATATGATGAAGTAGAAAAAACCATCAAAAAAGACAAACCATCTCGTTTACATGCACGTCGTCAGATGTTAAAATATCTTTATCCTGTAAAAGAAGCAGCTGCTGAAGGCAAGAAAAAAGATGTTAAAGAAGTAGATATGGTTGCAAAACTTTTCGATGAAATCGCACCTAAGTATGCTGATCGTCAGGGTGGTTACACAAGAATCATTAAAATCGGACAGCGTAAAGGTGACGCTGCTATGGAAGTTTTAATTGAACTTGTTTAATTAGAAATTCTTAGAGACTGTTAATGTTTAACAGTCTCTTTTTTTATGTTGACAATGGGCTTATTGTCAAGTAGAATTGCAATGATGTAAGTTTGATTGGAGAATAACAATGGGAATTATAAAAATGTTAAATGTCATCCATGAGTATATTCAAAAAGACGATGATGATAAAGTTATGGAAGTTACTCGTGCAGTGGATGATGTAGATATTGATATTGAAGAGGGCGAATTTGTTGCAATTTTAGGACATAATGGCTCAGGAAAGTCCACATTAGCAAAGCATATGAATGGACTGTTATTACCAGATAAGGGTACAGTATGGATTGGTGGAAAGGATACGAAGGAAGAAGAAAGTTTATTAAAGATCAGGCAGACAACAGGTATGGTTTTTCAAAATCCAGATAATCAAATCATTGGAAGTATTGTAGAAGAAGATGTTGGATTTGGTCCAGAGAATATAGGGATTGAAACAGCTAAGATTTGGGATAGAGTTTCTAATGCATTAGAAAGTGTTGGAATGACCGCCTATCATCTACAGTCACCAAATCATCTGTCTGGTGGACAAAAACAAAGGGTGGCAATTGCAGGTGTACTTGCAATGAAGCCAAAATGCATTGTATTAGATGAAGCAACCGCAATGCTTGACCCAGGAGGTCGTAGAGAAGTTATTGAAACGATTAAGGAATTAAATCAAAAAGAGCATATTACCGTAATTTTAATTACTCACTATATGGAAGAAGTTGTTTATGCCGATAGAGTAATTGTAATGGACCATGCAAAGGTTGTGATGCAGGGAAAACCAGCTGAAATTTTTTCAAATGTTGAGAAGATGAAGGAATTAAAATTGGATGTTCCTCAGGTAACGGAATTAGCGTATCTACTTAGAAAGGATGGAATTGATATACCATCGAAGATACTTACAATAGAGGAGATGGTACAAGCATTATGTCAATTAAATTAGAAAATATTTGTTATGAATATGAATCAGGAAGTAGAATTATCCATGCTTTAAAAAATATCAATTTAGAAATAGGAGATGACCAATTTGTTGGACTAATTGGTCATACAGGTTCTGGAAAATCAACACTAATTCAGCATTTAAATGGACTTTTAAAAGCAACTTCTGGTACGATTTACTATAATGGAGAGAATATTTACGATGAAAAATACAGTCTTCGTTCACTTCGAAATAAAGTAGGCCTAGTATTTCAGTATCCAGAATATCAGCTATTTGAAATTGATGTGTTTACCGATGTCTGTTTTGGACCCAAAAATCAAGGATTAGACCAAGCTGAGATTGAAAAAAGAGCAACTGAGGCTTTAGAACAAGTAGGAATTGATAAATCTTTTTATAAAAAATCTCCGTTTGAACTTTCAGGTGGACAAAAAAGACGTGTTGCAATTGCAGGAGTACTTGCAATGCATCCAGAAGTCCTTGTATTAGATGAACCAACAGCAGGACTAGACCCTAAGGGGAGAGATGAAATTTTAGATAGTATTGCGAAGTTAAAAGAAGAAAGACATATCAGTGTGGTATTAGTATCGCACAGTATGGAAGATGTGGCAAAGTATGTGGAACGCCTTATTGTATTAGAAGCAGGAGAAATCTTTTTAGATGGAACACCAAAGGAAGTCTTTTCGCATTATAAAGAACTTGAACAGATTGGTCTTGCAGCACCACAAGTTACCTATTTAATGCATGAACTAAAAGAAAAAGGTTTTGATGTGGATACAAGGGTAACAACATTAGAAGAGGCACATCAGTCGATTTTACAAGCATTGAAAGGAAGACAGAGACATGTTTAGAAAAATTACAATCGGTCAATATTATTATGCAGATTCTGTAATCCATCGTTTAGATGCTAGAGTAAAATTATTTTTAACATTAATTTATATCATATCCTTATTTTTAATCAACCATTGGGTTGGGTATGTGATTGCAGCAGGGGCTTTAGTTCTCTATATTGCCAATTCTCACGTACCGTTCAAATATATTTTACGTGGATTAAAGCCAATTATTTTTATTCTATGCTTTAGTGTCATTTTTAATTTATTTATTCAAGAAGGAAAACCGGTGATTGATGTCGCTTTTATTCGAATTACAGACCAAGGTCTCTATAAAGCAATTACGATGGGGATTCGTCTAATTTTCTTAATTATTGGAACTTCGATTATGACTTATACAACAACACCGAATGAATTAACCGATGCATTGGAAAAAAGCCTTGGATTTTTAAAGAAAATTGGATTTCCAATTCATGAGATAGCAATGATGATGTCAATTGCTCTTCGTTTTATTCCAATTTTAGTAGAAGAAACAGACAAAATTATGAAAGCTCAAATGGCAAGAGGAGCCAATTTTGAAGAAGGTTCTTTAATAGAGAGAGCCAAAAATATGGTGCCACTATTAGTACCCTTGTTTATTTCAGCATTTCGTAGAGCTTCAGACCTTGCAATGGCGATGGAAGCGAGATGTTATCATGGTGGGGAAGGAAGAACGAAGATGAAACCATTACATTATCAATTCTCCGATATGATAGCATATTATATTCTAGCCATTTATTTTGTTGTTATTGTCGTAACGACAGGTTCGATGAAAGCCATCATTATTACTGGAATTTTAGCAAGTATTTATTGCATCTTACAGACCATTGGTTGGTTGATGAAGAGAAAGGATATTTCTTATGAAGCGTATAAAATTAGTAGTGGCGTATGATGGAACCGACTATTGTGGTTGGCAAGTGCAAAACAATGGAGAAACCATTGAAGGTGTTTTAAATAGAGAGCTTTCCAATTTATTAAAAGAAGATATTACCGTAATTGGTGCAAGCCGTACCGATGCAGGCGTTCATGCACTGGGCAATGTAGCAGTATTTGATACGAATACAAGGATTCCAGCAGAGAAGATTTCCTTTGCATTAAATACAAGACTTCCAGATACAATTAAGATACAAGATTCTTGTGAAGTTGCACTTGATTATCATCCAAGACACTGTGTAAGTTTTAAGACCTATGAGTATCAAATTTTGAACTGTAAATTTCCGTTGCCAACAAGTCGTTTGACATCTTATTTTTTTCATAGACCATTAGATGTAGAGGCAATGCAGGAAGCAGCAAATTATTTAGTAGGAGAACACGATTTTAAGAGCTTTTGTTCGTCAAAGACACAGGTGCTTACGACCGTTCGAACCATATATCAGTTAAACGTTACTAAAGAAGGCGATAGGATAACCATTCGAGTAACTGGTAATGGATTTTTATACAATATGGTTCGTATTATTGCCGGAACCTTAATTCAAGCAGGACTTCATGCGTTTAAACCTGAATATATGCAGGAAATTTTAGATGCAAAAGATAGACAGATGGCAAGTAATACTGCCCCAGCTTGTGGACTAACCTTAGTAAAAATTGAGTATCAATAAAAAATACAAAAAAAGTAGTTGACAGTTTTTAAATAAGATAGTACAATATAAAGGCTGTTGAGTACGGATGGTCAGTCCCGGACATGCTGGTCAGAAGTTGGATATGGCGAGTTATAAAGTAAAGTAAATTCATTATAAATATGAAGATCGTTATGTTTGAGGAGGTTAACCAATGAAGAGTTTCATGGCTAGTCCGTCTACAATTGAAAGAAAATGGTATGTAGTAGACGCTGAAGGTTGTACATTAGGACGTTTAGCATCAGAAGTTGCTAAAGTTTTAAGAGGAAAAAATAAACCAATTTTTACACCTCATATTGATACAGGTGATTATGTAATCGTTGTAAATGCTGACAAAGTAAAAGTAACTGGTAAGAAATTAGACCAGAAATTATATTACAGACATTCTGATTATGTTGGAGGATTCAAATCTTGCACATTAAAAGAAATGTTAGAGAAGAAACCTGAAAGAGTTATTGAATTAGCTGTAAAAGGTATGCTTCCAAAAGGACCTTTAGGTAGAGAAATGTATACAAAACTACATGTTTATGCTGGACCTGATCACAAACATGCTGCTCAGAAACCAGAAGAATTAAAGTTTTAAGGTCTGAAAGGAGAAAGTAGAGAATGGCTAAGACATCTTTTTATGGAACAGGTAGAAGAAAAACTAGCGTAGCTAGAGTATATTTAGTACCTGGTACTGGTAATATTACAATTAACAAGAGAACTCTTGATGAATATTTCGGTTTAGAAACTTTAAAGGTTGTAGTTCGTCAGCCTTTAGATTTAACTGAAACTTTAGATAAATATGACGTATTAGTAAACGTACATGGTGGTGGATTCACAGGACAGGCTGGTGCTATCAGACATGGTATTTCTAGAGCTTTATTAAAAGTAGATGCTGAATACCGTCCAGCACTTAAGAAAGCAGGTTTCTTAACCAGAGATCCTCGTATGAAAGAAAGAAAGAAATACGGTCTCAAAGCTGCACGTCGTGCACCACAGTTCTCAAAGAGATAATTATTTTTTCAAATATTGTACCCCTTGGATTTCCAAGGGGTATTTTTTTATGCTTTTACAAAATAGGATATTTTTTTGTAGAGTCCATACATGTAAACGAAAATCGTCAAAAAAGTATATAAAATACAATTGACTGACTTAGGAAAAATATAAAAAATAAAAGGTGTTAGTAGAACTTGCATTATAATTTTAGTAAAAATGCTTAAATTTTGAAAAAATTTATCAATATAATACACAAATGTTGACAAATGAAAAAAACTGTGGTAAACCAGTTAGTAATAACAGATTGATATTAGTTATATACAACTCGTGAGCGTAGCCAATTGGCAAGTTTTAAGAAAGGAATTGGATTAATGTTACAAGTAAAAGATGTAGTGAAATCATATGGGCAAAAGGATGCAAAAACCACAGTATTAAAAAAAGTTTCTTTTGATATTAGTGGCGGAGAGATTTGCTCCATTATAGGGCCATCAGGTTCAGGAAAATCAACTTTATTAAATTTGATGGGCGGATTAGACAAGGCAGATGAAGGTTCAATTGTTGTAGATGGAAATGAAGTATTAAAACTTTCTAAAAAAGAAAAAGCGGATTATAGGAGAAAGTATTTGGGATATATTTTCCAGTTTTATAATTTAGTTCCAAATTTAACAATTGAAGAGAATATTAGGGTTTGCCAAGAAATATCACAATCTCCGTTGGAACTGGGTGAATTATTAAGGATTTTGGGATTGGAACAACATCGTTATAAATTTCCATCACAGGTATCTGGTGGACAGCAACAACGTTGTGCAATTGCAAGAGCATTAGTAAAGAATCCTAAATTACTACTTTGTGATGAGCCGACGGGGGCGTTAGATTCAACAAATACAAAAGAGGTTATGTGTATTTTAAAGGAATTAAATCGTAAATATAAAACAACTATGGTAATTGTTACACATAATGATTTAATTTGTAAAATTTCAGACCGAGTAATTGGTATTGTGGACGGAAAAATTGTAAAAAACGAAAAAGTTAAAAACCCAATGCTTCCAGAAGATGTGGAATGGGCATAGTAAATAAATACTAGGAGATGAAAAAATGTTTTATAAACGTGTTTTTCGTGA
The DNA here is from genome assembly GCA_902496125.1 of uncultured Lachnospiraceae bacterium. Taxonomy (GTDB): domain Bacteria; phylum Bacillota; class Clostridia; order Lachnospirales; family Lachnospiraceae; genus TWA4. The sequence continues at coordinate 4,855 of CABUZU010000053.1, read as the reverse complement.
ATTAAAGGCAAGTAAAGTTCGATACTTTTTTATATTCTTAATATTAGCAGTAGGAATGACGATGGTAGCTGGTAATATTATGGCAGCTGATAATGTAATCGACCAGATGAAAGAATATCGTACAGAATACAGTGCAGAAGATGGTGAATTCACGACATTTTTTGAACTATCAGATGACGATTTAGAAAAGTTAAATAATAAAGGAGTTTCAGTTGAGAAAGAGTTTTATCTAGAATATGAACAAAAAGATAAATCAGTATTAAGAGTATTTCATAACAGAGAAAACATGAATCGTATTAAACTTATCGAAGGAACACTTCCAACGGGTAAGGATGAAGTAGTGATTGAAAATCGCTATGCACAGACACACGATTTACAGATAGGAAGTAGCATTACAATTGCTGGAAAGAAAATGAAGGTGTGTGGCATTGGTACTGTTCCCGATTATGTAACGATTAAAAGAAATCTGGCAGATTTAGGTGCAGACCATAAAGGTTTTGGTTTAGCATTTGTTTCTAGTGATGGATATACTGTATTGAGTGATACTGAAAGAGCAATTCAGAGCCAGACATTTCAATATGCTTATATCTTAAAAGAGGATTATAAAGATTCAGATGTAAAAGATTACATCAATGATATGAAAGTTCCTGAAGAGTATAAACAGTTTGGAGTAAATTCCAATCTCATCTCATTTACAAAGCAAGCAGACAATAATAGAATGGTAGGTTATGAAACAGACCTTGCAACAACTTCTTCTGTTTGCATTATGATGGGAAGTCTTCTTGCAATTCTTTTTGCATTTGTTATTTCAATATTTATTTCGCATACGATTGAACAAGAAAGTGTAGTAATTGGTACTTTGTATGCATTAGGTGTTAAAAAGAACAGTTTATTAAAGCAATATGTATTGCTTCCAACTTTAGTAATATTTTTTGGTGGTGTTGTCGGTTTAATTGCAGGTTATATTTTATGTGGTGCTTCAATTCAGACAGGTGGTGCATCTTATTCTTATCCTGATATTTCGGCAAACTTTTATCCAGCAACGATTGTTTATGGTGTGATTCTTCCAGTAATTTTTGGTTTTTTAGTAAACGTATTTATGATTAATAGAAAATTGAAAATGGAACCATTAGATTTATTAAAGAAGAGAGCAAAACAAGGAAAGGTTTCAAAATTAAAATTAAGAAATCGAAAAATTATTAGTGTCTTTAAGATTAGACAACTTCTTAGAGAAAAGGCTATTTATATTGTTTTATTTATTGGAGTCTTTTATTCCATTTATATTTTACTATTCTCCTTTACCATTCATTCAGCAATTGGCAATTATGTCAACACTTGTGTACAGGATGTCAAATGGAATTACATGTATACCTTAAAGCAGATGCCAGATAAAGTGCCAGATGGTGCCAAGACCGCATACTCACAAGATATGTCAGGTTATAACAAATATGCTGATTCTGATACCAATATCACCGTTTTAGGTCTTGATGAAAAGAGTTCATACTTTGATTTTAATACGGATTGTAAAAAAGGAGAAATCATTATTTCTGATTGCGTAGCTAGGAAATTTGATTGGAAAGCAGGAGACAGCATTAAGTTAAAACTTGTTGATAAGGATGATGAAGAAAAAACATTTAAAATTAAAGAAGTGGTAGATTATTCTGCTAGTTTGTTTGCATTTATGCCAATAGAAGATTTAAGAGAAATGTATGATGCAGATGACGATTTCTATAATGTGATTTTCTCAAAAGAAAAATTAGACGAATTGGATACGGATATTGTATGGAACGTAATCGAACGTAAAGATATTAGTAAGATGGGCGAGTCCTTAATGGATAGTATGTCACTAACAATTATGGTATTATTGGTTGCTTCTATTATCGTATTTATTGCAGTTTTATATTTATTATTAAAACAAGCAATGGAAAAGTCTTCCTTTAGCATTGGACTCTTAAAAGTATTTGGATATCGAAACAGTGAAACTAGAAAGATTTTTATTGATTCTAATTTCTGGGTAGTATTTATTGGAGCATTACTTTCACTTGTAGTTGGAAAGCCAGCTCTAGACCAGATTTATCCATCCATGATTGCCGATATTGAATTAGGATTAGATACCTCGTTCACACCTCAGACTTATGGCATCATTGTAGTTATTATTGTCGTATCTTATGTGGTATCTATGATTTTATTGAATAGAAAGTTAAATAAGATGGATTATACAGAATTACTAAAAGATAGAGAGTAGTTAGAAAGGACGGTTTATGCAATATAAATTAGATAAAATTGCAAAAGAGGATATTCAGTTTTTCATGGAAATGTTACCCTATGTTTCTCCACATATTGAGGGGATTGAGAAAAAAGAGGATATCCTTGAGATACATTGCCAGAATGCAAATGAAAATGCTGTATTAGCAAGTGTAGAAAAGTTAGAAAAAATGTTAACAGAGGGAGCACTATCTAATAAAAAAGTAAGTATTGTGACTTTAGAAGATTTCACAGATAACAAAATAATAAATACGGATAATATTTTTTCAAAGCTTCTTGAAAAAGAAATCATTAAAAAAATTGCGGATGGTGTTTATGCATATAGTGATATTTTTCTAAAAGTCTTTAAGTATTTTAACAATAAGATAGAAGAAAATGGCAGGAAATTATTTGAAAATTTAAAGGAATATGAGTTTCCAGTAATTTATCCACTACATGATTATAAAATCGGTGGATATTTTGAATCGTTTCCACATCATATTATGTTTCAGACTTTGATGAAAAATGACATTGATGTAATAGACAAATTTGCAAAACAGGGAGTCGATGAAGAACATTTAGGAGAAGATATGCGTACTCCTGTCAATGTGTTAAGACATGCAGCCTGTGTTCCTGTTTATCCTTTTTTACAAGATTCTATTATTAAACAAAATCAACCCAAAGTATTTATGGTTTCAGGAAAATGCTTTAGAAATGAAGAAAACAATGTGTGTGAATTGTCAAGACTCAATGAGTTTTACATGAAAGAATACGTATTTTTAGGAACGAAAGAACAGTGCGAAGCTGGTATCGATAAAGGAAAACAGCTATGGCATGAGTGGATTGAAAAATTTTCTCTAAATTGCAAAATTGATACAGCTACGGATTCATTTTTTGCTAGTAATTATAAGAAATTAAAGCTATTCCAGGTGTTAGGGAATTCAAAGCAAGAATTTAAGTTAAGGTTGACAGAAGAAGACAATTTTATTTCTTGTGGTTCAGTAAATTATCACAGGACTCATTTTACCAAACCTTACAATATTAAAGATAATGAAGGTTCTTATTGTTATAGTGCGTGTTGTGCATTTGGTATTGACCGTTTAACTTATGCACTTCTTTCTCAAAAAGGAATTAATCCAGAAAAATGGGACGAAGAAACTTATCGAGAAATTTTTGAAAGTTAGTTAGAAAGGTATATGAAAATTTATGAATGAAATGAATAAAAAGATTTGTGAATTGGTTGCAAATCAAATTGGAACTGCGGATTTTAATGAAGAGACAAAATTAATTTCTACTGGTCTATTGGATTCTTTTGGTGTTATTACATTGATAACAGAATTTGAAGGTGCTTTTGGTGTGGAGTTTAATTTGGAAGAATTAGAGTTCGAACAGTTTAATACGGTTTTATCCATTGCAAATTTAATAAAGAAAATGCAAAGTGCATAGGGGACGTAGAAAGGTTGATAATGGATGACGATATGTGAAGCAAATGTGGGCGATATCGATGAATGTGTTGCAATTTTAAAAGATACAGAAATAGGAAGAGCGTATTATCCTAGTGAAAAGTTAATAAAATTTAAACTCATGCAAGGGCTAAACGAAGATTGCTTTTTTGTTGCGAAGTCAGAAAATGGGGTAATGGGATTTATTTGGTTTAATTTGCATGGAGCGTTTGCTTCTTATCCCTATTTGCATTTAATTGTAGTATCTAAGGCGTATAGAAATCAAGGAGTAGGAAAGGCACTTTTAGAATATTTTGAAGAGTATTCTTTACAGGCATTAAAGTCTGTGACAACTAAAACTTTTTTAGTGGTAGCAGACTTTAATGAATCTGCGTTTTCCTTCTATATTCAAAATGGATACGAGAAAATTGGTGAAATATCAGGGCTTTTTAGACCGAATATAACAGAAAGATTTATGCAAAAACAAGTACGAAAAATGAGGTAATAAAAATATGAAAAAAGCAGTAATACAAGGATTAGGTAGATATATTCCAGAAAGAAAAATTACAACAAGAGAAATGGAAGAAATGTCAGGTTATGAAAAGCATGGTGTAAAATATGGACTTTGCAAAATGTTGACAGGTTGTGAAGAAAGGTATTATGCAGCAGACGATGAAAATAGTTCTGATATTGCAGCAAAAGCAGGTGCAGAAGCAATTAAAAATGCAGGAATTGAACCATCAGATATTGATGCTTTACTGTTTTGCTCAATTACACAAGATTTTGCAGAACCAGCAACAGCCAATGTAGTTGCAGATAAATTAAATATTAGAAATGCTTATGTATTTGATGTAAAAAATGCGTGTAATGCTTTTATGAGTGGTGTAGATATTGCCGATAGTTTGATTCGTACGGATAAGGCAGAAAATGTATTAGTCGTTTCAGGAGAAGTTTTATCAAGATGGATTCGCAGAGGATTTGATTCAAAAGAAGAATTAATGGAAAAAGCACCGGTTACCTTATCCATGGGTGATGGCGGTGGAGCGTATTTACTTCAAGCAAAAGAAGATACCGATAAGGGAGTTCAAAGAACTTATTTCCATACCTATACCGATATGTGGAATAACAATGTTGTGTGGGGTGGAGGAACGATGTATCCTAGAGACCCT
>CABUZU010000052.1 GCA_902496125.1 uncultured Lachnospiraceae bacterium | reverse complement strand
TTTTTTGAAATTTTTTTAATTTTTTTTAAAATAGCTACAATTCCCTTTTTTTAACCTGCTATACCGCTTTAATTGCTTGAGCGATATTGTCTACTCCAATGAGTTCAATTCCCTCTTTTTTCTTTAATCGCTTTAGGCACACCCTTGGTAAAATACATTTTGTAAATCCTAACTTAATTGCCTCATCGACTCTTCGCTCAGCCATTGTCACCGCTCTTACCTCACCAGTAAGACCGACTTCACCAAAAATCAATGTGCTTGAATCAATCACCTGATCCCTATAACTAGATACCAATGCCATAATAATCGCTAAATCTAGTGAAGGCTCTGATATTCTCATTCCACCTGCGACATTGACATAGGCATCACATTGTCCAAATGGCATTCCCATTCTCTTTTCTAGAACTGCTAACAATAGATTAATTCGATTATAATCTGTTCCTGCTGCCGTTCTTCTTGGCATACCAAAATTAGTACGACAAACCAAAGCTTGAATCTCTAACAAAATCGGACGACTTCCCTCCATCGAACAAGTGACAACCGAACCACTTGCATCTTGAGGTCTACCATTTAATAGCATCTCTGATGGATTTTCTACTTCTACTAGTCCCTTTTCTTCCATTTCGAATACGCCAATCTCATTTGTCGAGCCAAATCGGTTCTTAACAGCTCGTAAAATGCGATATGAGACCGTTCTTTCCCCTTCAAAGTATAAAACAGTGTCTACCATGTGTTCAAGCACTCTAGGGCCTGCTACCGTGCCTTCCTTGGTTACATGACCAACAATAAAGATGGCAATGTTTAATCCCTTCGCTAAACGAAGCATCACAGAAGTTGCTTCCCTTACTTGACTAACACTTCCTGGTGCCGATGCTACCGACTCTCGAAACATCGTCTGAATGGAGTCAATGATTACTACCTGTGCTTTATCAATACTTAATTTATTTTCAATTACATCTAAATTCGTTTCTGCAAGAAATGTTAGATTTCCTCTAAATTCGCCCATACGGTCTGCACGAAGCTTAATTTGAGATAACGATTCCTCTCCTGAAATATAAAGCACATCTTGTCCCTGTGCGGCCAAATGACGACAGATTTGAAGTAGTAACGTAGATTTACCAATTCCTGGGTCTCCCCCTACTAAAACTAATGAACCTGGCACAATTCCTCCGCCTAATACACGATTCATTTCCCTACTGCCACTATCGATTCGCTTCTCGCTATTTGCTTCAATTTCATCTAACTTTAATGCCTTAGGAACGCCAAAGCCGACAGATAAACTCTGTCGGCTTCCTTGCGAGTAAGACGTTCTCGTGGAAATCGTGGGGGCTTCTACAAAGGTATTCCATGCCTTACATCCAGGGCATTGTCCTGTCCACTTTGTCGCTTCATATCCACATTCCTTACAAAAATACATACTTACATTTTTATTTTTAGCCATAAATTACTTAATTACCTTTACTTCTACAGCTGATTCACCTAATTCTACACTAACGGAAAGTTTACCGCTTGTGTTCGTTTTCATTTTACCTACTGTCTTTTTATTAAAGAAAATTGTATACTCTGTATCTTCTGCAAGCTCAAGGGTAATCATTGGGTCTTGGTCACCTTCTACTAAGAAACTTACACCTTCATCAAAAACTTTAAAGTTATTGACAGAAGTTCCTGGTACAGATTCATAAACTAACTTTCCATTTCTTTCTAGACGAGTATTTTCTTTAAATGTCTTTACATAATACTCATCACCGTTATATTCGAAATTTGGAAGTTTTGTTTTACTCTGTAAAGTATAATCGCCAAAACTAATGGTTCCATCGCTTTCTGCACGCAATAATTCTTTAACTACTGCCATTGTAATTCCCTGCTACCTTTTGTTGATAGCTTTTCCTTTCTTGTATTACTCTCAATCATATCCTCCGATTGCTCCGTTGCTATGCAACTCTCGCAATCCTACAAATATTCGGAATCCGCTGATTTACAAAGTAAATCGCTACTTCCTCATATTTGGCAGGTTACTAGTCCAAAAGCCTTATCGTGCAAGCACGAATGCTTTTGGACTGTAACCTTGATTTGATTTTATTATAGTTACTTTTTATTTACTTGTAAAGGTTAATTTTTGTCCATCAAGCCCAACCAACACAGTATCATTTTCTTTTACTTCTTTGTTTAAGATGGCTTCTGCTAAATTATCCTCAATCTCATTTTGTAAGGTACGACGAAGAGGTCTTGCACCATATTTCGGGTCATATCCTTTATCAATTAAAAATTCTTTTGCTTTTTCATCTACTAAAAGACTAATTCCCATTTGTTCGGTTGTACGTTTAGAAATGGTTTTTAGCATAATATCAATAATCTGTCTAATATTGTCTTTATTTAATGCATGGAAGACAATGGTTTCATCGATACGGTTTAAAAACTCTGGTTTAAACATTCGATTCACTTCTTCCATTACATTTGCCTTCATGGTTTCATAGTCAGCTTTTTCATCATTAATTGCTAAAAATCCAAGTTGTTTTGGTTCAACAATCTTCATTGCACCGGCATTTGAAGTCATAATGATTACCGTGTTTTTAAAGTCAATCTTTCTTCCCTGTGCATCGGTAATATGACCATCATCAAGCACCTGTAATAGAATATTAAATACATCTGGATGTGCTTTTTCAATTTCATCGAATAAAATAACAGAATATGGATTTCTACGTATTTTTTCACTAAGCTGTCCACCCTCTTCATATCCTACATATCCTGGAGGAGAACCTACCATTTTTGATACACTGTGCTTTTCCATATATTCAGACATATCCACTCGAATTAACGCATTTTCAGTGCCAAACATGGCTTCTGCTAATGCTTTCGAAAGCTCAGTTTTACCAACACCAGTTGGTCCAAGGAATAAGAAGGAACCGATTGGTCGTTTCGGGTCTTTTAAGCCTACACGACCACGGCGAATTGCCTTTGCTACTGCACTTACTGCTTCTTCTTGACCTACTACACGCTCATGAAGGATTTCTTCTAGCTTCATTAAACGTTCGCTCTCACTTTCTTCTAGTTTACGAACTGGAATCTTGGTCCATTCTGCAACCACGTCTGCGATATCATTTTCCCCAACAACTAATACTCGTTCTTTCTTTTCTTTTTCCCATTCGCTAAGGATTTGTTCCTTCTTCTCTCTCTTTTCCTCTTGTTCTTTCTTAATTTCGCCAGCACGTTCATAAGCTTCTGTACGAATGGCTTCTTCTTTTTCTTTATTTAATGCTTCAATCGCATCATCAAGCTCTTTAATCTCTTTTGGTGCTTTATAAGCTGCAAGACGTACCTTTGAAGAGGCTTCATCAATTAAATCAATCGCTTTATCTGGTAAAAATCTGTCATTAATATAACGAGCTGATAATTTTACCGCACTTAACAATGCTTCATCGGTAATCGTTACTTTATGATGGTCTTCGTATCTACCGCGAAGTCCTAATAAAATCTTATAAGATTCTTCCTCAGAAGGCTCTTCAATTCGAACTGGTTGGAAACGACGTTCTAACGCTGCATCTTTTTCAATGTATTTACGATATTCTTCAATCGTTGTCGCACCAATTAATTGGATTTCACCTCTTGCAAGTGAAGGCTTTAAGATATTAGATGCATCAATTGCACCTTCTGCTCCCCCAGCACCGATAATCGTATGGATTTCATCGATAAAAAGTAACACATTGCCATCTTCACTAACTTCTTTAATCACCTGTTTAATTCGTTCTTCAAATTCGCCACGGTACTTACTACCTGCTACCATTCCTGATAAATCAAGGGTTAAAACTCTTTTATCCTTTACCGTATCTGGTACATTTCCAGAAATAATCATACTAGCAAGTCCTTCTGCAATTGCAGTTTTACCAACACCTGGTTCTCCGATTAAACAAGGGTTATTCTTTGTACGACGACTTAAAATCTGTACAACTCTTTGGATTTCTTGCTCTCTTCCAATTACAGGGTCTAAATGTCCTTCTTTGGCTAATTGAGTTAAATCCCTACTAAAACTATCAAGAGTTGGTGTTTTGCTTCTTCCTTGGCGATTATGTTGTGTCATCTCTTCACGATAACCTTCTCCATCTTCGCCCATTGCACTAAGTAAATCTACATATAATCTTTGTACCTTTACCTGCATCGTATTTAATAATCTTGAAGCTACACATTCTCCATCACGTAAGATAGCAATTAAAATATGTTCCGTACCTACTAATTGAGAATGAAATCTTGCTGCTTCTCTTAAACTTCCATCTAATACACGACGAGCTCTAGGACTATATCCACCTGCTTCTTGTAGCTGTACACTTGATGATGGTGTAATAAGCTGATTAACTAAATCTAATACCGCATCTTCTTCTACTCCATGGCTTTGCAGCACCATAGAAGCTACGCTATCTTCTTCTTCTAACAGTCCTAGTAAAATATGCTCCGTACCCACATATCCATGGCCTAAATCCATTGCAATATGTGCCGCATAGTTTAATGCAGATTTGGCTTTATTTGTAAATCGATCCAACATATTTATGAATATTCCTTTCTACTTTAACTCAGGTAAATTTTCACGTAAATACTGTGCCCTTACCTGTAAAATTTCATTTTCATTTAAATCTTTCTTTGCATAGGCTTTTAAGCTTCCTGGCTGTACTCCTAGCATCAAACCATAAACGTTTATATCGTTTTCTAAATTTAAGATACCATCACTTGCACCGATTCGTACCTGTGATAGATAAACTAATGCTTCTTTTATAGACAATCTCCTTGCATATTTCATTACGCCAAGAGATTTATAAATTTCATCTTCTAATTCACCTTTTCTCTTTTTTAATGCATCATTTCTTGCCTTACGCTCTTGTCCTGCAAGTTCTAGGGCAATTCGTTCTAAACTTTCAATCAAATCTTCTTCGGACTGACCTAATGTTTTTTGATTAGAAAGACGATACAAATCTCCGTAGTTGTCATTTCCACTGCCAATTACACCTTTTAGCGTTAAACCAATACGAGAAATTTCTTCTTGTAATGACTTAAAACTTCTACTCTTTGATAAAATCGGTAAGTGAAGTACACAGGATACACGAAGTCCTGTGCCTACATTCGTGGGAAATGCTGTTAAATATCCATATTTTTCACTAAATGCATAGTCGAAGATTCCATTTATTTTATCATCTAACTCATCCGCATATTGAAATGCCCTATGAAGAGAAGAACCTGGTAATAAAAACTGCATACGAAGATGGTCATCTCCACATAATAAAATACTTTCAGATTCATCCTCGCTTAGTAACAGTCCCATTGGACGTTTGCTCTTTGCTAAAGCTGAGCTTAAAATACGATGCTCTCTAAGTGCATCCTTATGAGCCGAGTCGAGTCGCCAAAGCTCATAATAGTTTAAGTCTAAATCTGCTAATTTTCCATGCATTGTATTAATTAAATTAATTGCCTCATCCTTTGGAAGCTTCGCTGGAAATACCTGGTCAGCTAGGTTTCTTACAAGGCGAACTCTACTTGAAACAATTACTCCTGCTTCCTTTGAGGTATCTTCATACCATTTATTCATGTTGTGCTATCCTTTCTTGTTCTTTTAAGCTTTTAATCTCATCTCGATACTTCGCAGCCATCTCATATTCTTCTTCCCCAATTGCTTCTTTTAAACGAGAAGTTAAGATTTCAATCTGAGTCTTGATATCTGGCTCTTGCTGTGTCTTCTGTTCTTCCTTTGCACTCTTTTTAGCCATCTTAACTGGTTTTTTACCTACATGATTGCTACTTCCTTGAATGGTTTTAATTTGGTCTTCCATTAAAAGCTCAAACATCTCATAACAATCTGGACAACCAAAACGAGATTCTTTTACAAATTCTTCATAGGTTGTATGACAAGTTGGACAAGTTACCTTCGAAGCTTGTGTATCCTTAGAGCTAACAAAATCTCCTGTAAGCCCTAAAAGACCAGATAACAGTCTTCCAAGCTGGGAACCGCCATCAAATACTGCAGTATAATGAGGTCCACCAAAATCTAATTCTTTTGCACATTCTAAGCATAGATTGTGTTCTGTTACTTCACCATTTATCACTTCTGTAAAACGAACACTCGCTTCTCTTTGTTTGCATCTTTCACAAAGCATATCTATTCCCCTTCTTTCTTATCATCATCCTCTACAATTCCATACTGTTCATAAATCTCATCTACTAATTTGTGAACTTCTTTACAAGAAACATTTTTACAAATGGCACGCATAATTATTTCATGTAACTGTTCTTTAAGTTCCTGTAAGGTTTCTTTCTTATCTGCTTCTACACAAACAAAAGCACCCTTTCTTCTGTCTAATTTAATATAGCCTTCCCTACGTAAAATCGTATAGGCCTTATTTACTGTATGCATATTAATTCCAATGTTGTCAGCAAGCTGCCTTACTGAGGGCAAGGGGTCTCCTTGCTCAAATTCTTCTAGTGCAATCCCCATAATAATCTGGTTGCACAATTGCATATACAATGCCTCATCACTGTTAAAATCAATGTTAATAATTATCATCTGAATCACCCGTCTTTTAATCGTGCTATTTGTTCTATCTATAATATAACACTAAATAAAATTATGTCAATAACCAAAAATTGGGACTGTGTTCTACAGTCCCAAAATTTCCATTACTTCTTCGCCTTGTAAGGTTTCTTTTTCTAATAAAGCTTTCGCTACTAATTCAATTTCGTTCCAATGTTCATTGACAAAATCGGTTGTTTCCTTCATTAAACGTTCTGACACATTTTCTACAATCTTAAGGCTTTCCTTCTCACCTGAAAAACCAAATTGTGTGTAGTCTACAATTGGTCCATTGTCTACTAAATCAGTAAAGTTTAAGCAATTTTTAAGCATGGAAGTTGCTACTTGAATATCATTACTACATCCAATGGTTACTTCCTTCTTATTGCCATGATTAAATGCAAGTTCTGATTGTCTACCCGCATATAATACTTTAATTTCATTTGCTACTTGTTCTTGTGTATAAAGCTCTTGTTCTGGTGGAATTGCCTTCGTATATCCACCTACCCCTGATGTAGAAGGTAAAATTGTAACCCTAGTAAGTTCTTGATTTGTAAGCAGTGCTGTTGCTACTGTATGACCTGCTTCATGATAAGCCGTAATTTGTCTAATACGTTCATTCGCATTTGCTTCCTTTTTGATATGACCTTTAATTTCCATCTTGATAATGGCATTTTCAATCATCTCTCTTGTAATAATGACTTCATCATCTTCTTTTTGAATTGCTAGAAGAGCTGCTTCATTAATAATCGATTCCACTGCTGCACAACTACTTCCACTCGTTTCTGCTACAATCCAATCTTCACTCACATCATCTGCTAGATGCTTGTCCTTTAAATTTAATTTAACCAGTTCTTTTCTAGTCTTCTTATCAGGTAGGGAAACATGGAACTGTTTATCAAAACGACCTGGACGAACAAGTGCTTCATCTAAATCCGATGCACGGTTGGTCGCTGCAATAACAATAACATGGTCTTCTGGCTTAAATCCATCCATTGCACTAAGTAGGGCTGTTAAGGTCTTCGTATTATCACGACCTGCTGCACTACCATCTCCATTACGTTTTGCACCAATGGAATCAAGCTCATCAATAAAGATTACACTTGGTGCTTTTTCTTTTGCTGTTTTAAATAATTTTTCAATCTGATTTGCTCCAAGTCCAGCATATACATTACCAAACTGAGAAGCATTGGTTGCAAAATAATTAAGACCACTCTCTCCTGCAAACGCTTTTGCAAGGAAGGTTTTACCATTTCCTGGAGGCCCCTCTAATAACACACCCTTAGGAACACGAATACCATATTCACCACAGATATCCGCATGTTTTAAAATCTTTTGTAAGGTCTTTAATTCTTCTTTTACCTCATCCATTCCAGCAACATCTTTAAATGTTGTACTCGGTGTCTTTACGATATTATTTTCACCACCGGATAACACACCCATACTAGAGATAATGACCATAAAGGCAATAACCATTAATAAATTAATTGCCATACTAAAAATCTGAGAAAATGAAATCTTACTACTTTCATTAAATTCTTCAATGCCAAATAGTAACATCTTCTCTTTAAAATCTTCTACCTTCGGATTATCAGTCTTATAAACCTTATCGGAATCCTTTAACTTGTAAGTAAAGGTGTCACTTCCTGACGTATAATCAATCGAATCAACCTTTCCATTCTTTGCTAACTTATAAAAGTCAGCATAGACCACGGTTTCTTGTTGTGATTTTTGATATTGTTTATATCCAAACACGCCAAGTGCAGCAATTACTACTACTACAGCAATTAAACAATACTGCCAATATTCTTTTATCAATGATTTGATTTTAGATATAATATTACTCACGTCTCCCTCCTTTTTTTAGAACTCAACACACGCTACTATACCATATTTACCTTTTTATTACAAGCGTGAAGCTTTGTCATTTGTGACTATTTTGTGATAATATTCTTATCTTTCAATATTTCTGTTGTGGCAGGTATAGTTAGCTACTACATATGCAAATGGTTAGACAGAAATAAACGCGACAATTAGCCTAAACAATGAGAAGAAACCCCAGTAGCTGACACTACTGGGGTTTCGTTTTGTGCTTATATGGCACTCATTTCTTTCATTAGCTATTTATACTATATCATATTGCAATAATTAAATCAAGATTCCTTTTAAATGTTTTATTTTGTTTTCAAATAAAATTTCTCGTTTACTGATACTATATTTCACGGTGTCAGGTGTTATAAAGTGTACTTTATTCATTATTTATGATTATTTTATTAATCTAAATTTTTATTGACCTTACCTGACACCAATGGTGTGCCTGTTACCGTAAATCTTTCAGCCTACTTCGTAGTAATCGAACTTATCTTACTCCAAGAAGAATGATACTTTCCTTCATAAGTGCGAATACGTACATAATATTTCTTACCTGACTTTAAATTATTGATAGTCGTCTTCGTAGTCATTGATTTTTTAATTTTGATGGTACGTACATTTTTCTTAAACTTATTATCTGTTGAAATCTGAATCTGATAACCTTTTATGTAATCGGTCTTTTTCCAAGTTAACTGCACAGATGTTTTATTCACTTTAACAGATTGGATTTTTGTTGTTCTTAAAATAGTAGGTTTCACAATCCCATCGGTACAATGAATCGCTGCTTGATGAATTACTTCACTTGGATGCATATTTCCCCAAATTTCAATTTTCTTCCATTGTGCTTTTGTACCTTTATAAGTAATATCTGTTAATTTAGAACAATTATCAAATGCATCTTCTGCAATGCTTGTCATACTTTTAGGAATGACAACTTTCGTTAGATTTTTACAATCAGAAAAAACTACCGTGTTCAAATAAGTTAATCCCTCTGGAATTGTAATACTTTTTAAGCTTTTACAATACATGAATGTCATCGCACTAAGGTCTGTTATATTCTTAGGAAGTTTAATTTCTTCTAAGCTTTCACAACATGCAAATGCCATATCGCCAATATAAGTTATATTTTTAGAAAGCTTAATATCTTTCAAGCTCTTACATTTAAAAAATGTACCTGCTTCAATTTTTGTCATCTTCTTTGAAAGTGTTGCACTTTTTAACTTACTGCACCCTTCAAATCCACCTGCTTCAATTTTTGTTACGCTATCTGGAATCGTAACTCTCGTTAAACTTTTACAATTTTTAAATACACTTTCTGCAAGGTAAGTTGTTCCATTTTTTACTTTATAACTTCCTTTTATTTTCTTTGAATTAACCTGAATTAAACAATCATTCAAGTACAATGCATTGTTTTTCCAATTTTTACTATTCTTATAATAAGCAGTCTTTTCAAAGACTTTTTCTCCAACATATTTTAAATTCTGAGAGATATTGACCTTTGATAAATTCGTACAACCATAAAATGCCTTAGAACTAATTCCTTTTACGCTCTTTGGAATGGTAATCTCTTTTAAGTTTGTACAATTAGCAAATGCTGAATCAGCAATACAGGTCGTTCCTTCTTTTACCTGATAACTGTCCTTTACTTCACTTGGTTTTACTGCAATAAGGGAATTAGAAATATATAAGCTTCCATTCTTCCAATTCTTAGGATTTTTATATAAAGCAGTATTTTTAAATACTCCTGCTCTAATATCTTTAATTGTATTTGGAAGTGTCAATTTCTTTATATCTTCACGTCCATAAAATGCATCTTCTACAATGCCAACAACTGTAAATCCATGTATTTTAGAAGGGATTTTAACTTCTGCACTATCTCCATAATATGCATTGATGACGACTGTCTTATCATCGGCTTGAGCAATACCAAAATCATAAACACTATTTGCATGAGCAGTAAGCTTGAAACCTCCTAAAATCGCCAATAACATAAATATTGATACTAAAGTACCTAAAACTTTTTTCATCCACGTATCCTCCATTTTTATTATTAATGTAATTATATATTTATTATCAGATTTAAACAATAGTTATTCCATTAAGATTTCATTAGGCTTTTATTAATATCCTTTCAAACTATCTAGTAATCGAAAGTCGATTTCATATTCATGATTCTTTTCTTCTTTAAAATCGAAATAAGTATGAAATGCTTCTTTTACATTTTGGACAAAATAGTAATAGGAAGTCGTTGCTGAAAATAATATTTTATCTTTATCTTTTAATACCTCTTCTCCTTCATAAAACATAATTAAACTAAGCTTGCCTAACCCTAACCAAATTTCTATATTAAATTCATCTTCTTTTTTATTTAATATCCAAATATAAGATTGTGATTCTTCTTCCCATCTTAAATACTTCGTTCCAACTGATTGAGTTGCAAACCATTTTAAAGTTCTTATTAATATATTTGGAGCATCATTTCCAAAAAGACTCGAATTTGCAAGATAAACTTCCTTATCTTTTGTAAACAAATGCATAAAAAACCATTTTCCTATTATATCATCAATTTCAATCTTAACATTTTCAACATTCATAATATTTTATACCTCATTTTATTAATAAGAATTACTTAAAATTTGTTTTTATTTAGGCCAAGCTGATAATATTGTTTTAGTTACATAATTAAAATCTATTTTTATTCTAAGATTACCTGAATATCCTTCTAAATATATTCTTTCTCCATATCGCTTTTGTTTTTTACAATGCTTATAAGCCTCACTGACTACTCTCCACCGCAAGCAGTGGAGGTTCTAACTGATGACATTATGCTATAGTCGTACATCTCATATTTCACGGTGTCAGGTGTTATAAAGTGTACTTTATTTGTTATTTATGATTATTTTATTAATCTAATTTTTTGTTTATATCATCGGTCACCATAAATTCTGTAGTCCTTATTTTCCAACATCCTATTCTTTTCGACCCTTCACGAATAATTATGCCCTCTTCAATTAATTCTTTTATTAATCGTTGTACGGTTCTTCTAGAAATTCCTAACATATTAGCCATCTTTATTTGGGTTATACTTGGATCTTGTTTTATAATTTCAATTAATTTTTTCTTCCTATTTAGTATTATATATATATTAGCGTCACTTTCAGCGTCATTTTTAGCGTCATTAGCGTCATTTTGTTTATTATCCTTTAATTCATAATTTAAATTTGGCATCACAACAGTAAACTGGTATCTATCCGAACAAAAAGATGGTTTCTTACTTTCATCATAATTAATTTGAAATTCGTAACCACTAATAATTTTTCCAAATCCACTTCCCTTTCGTTCCATATAGCCTAATCTATTAAATACATCTGCAAGCACAGGATTTCTTCTAATAGACGGGACTATAAGAGGATTTCTTTCTTGGATTACTGAGCCATCGGGCATACCACCGGGAGAGTAAATTTCCATACGATTATCATAAATATCAATATGAACTTCACTTCCGTTAATTAAATAGTCTCGATGTGCTAAAGCATTAACCAAAGCTTCATGATAACTTCTCTCTACATATTCTGGCATTTCCTCTCTAGAATTATCAGTCTTTCTCCACATTAACTTTGCATTACGTTTTATAAATGCCTCTCCATTATCAATTAATGAAAGTACACTACCCGAATATTCAGCTTCATCAAATGCATCTATAGTTCCGCCATTTTTATTTAGTCCATTCCATCTTGTACAAAATAATCTTGAACATCTAATTGGACTTTCATCTACGATCAATGCTCCCGCATTAGTTAAATATCCTTGCTCATTAACCAATCCAAAAGAGAACAAATCTTTTTCTTCAAAACTATTTCCTGTCCATTTTTTATATCTTTCTCTAAGTTTAGAAAATGCAAAATCCTCTACCTTATATGTCGAATTTTGTGAATCATACGAGGTATTTCTACCACGTAATACAAGTCTTTTCAATTCTGTTGACGTAACTTTCACACTTTCATTTCCAACTCTCATATACGCTTCTAATACACCATCACCTGAATAATAATATGGCGTTTCGTCACCTTTAAAAACATCTAAAATAATCAGTATTTTATTTTCTTCTACCTGCTCAAATCTAAGCCGAAATTCTGGAATAGGATCTAATCTTGTCTTGATAATTTCACTTATCTTTTCAGCATCACTACTTGGATTTTCTAGACCAATAATTTGATTATCATCAGATATTCCGAAAATCAATGCTCCCCCTAATGTATTTGCAAATGCACTGACACTCTTACACCAACTCTTAGGTCTTTTTATTTCTAAAGAATATTTTTTGTCATACTCAGTTGCTTCACCAATCAAACTATCTATATTCATTTTCTTTTTCCTTTCTGCAACTTTTACAATAAATGTATTATTTTCAGCTACATCTATTTTAAATAATTATATCATAATTCTTAAATTGTGCCAAATATATATAAATTATGTTTTCTAAAAATATAACAATTGCAAAAATAAGCCGCATACTACGCAATTAACTGCGTAGCACACGGCTTTTCAAAACTACTACTTATTAATTTTTAAAATAATCAATTAAGCAACTAATTCTTTTGCTACTGAAGATGCACTAGCTGCGTCTGCTGTATAAGCATCTGCACCGATTTCA
>CABUZU010000051.1 GCA_902496125.1 uncultured Lachnospiraceae bacterium | reverse complement strand
TAAGTACACTTATCCTGAAGGACGTATTAAAATTCAACCAGCTTCTGAGGTAATTTCTACAGAAGAAGCTCCAGTTGCAGCCATTCGTAATAAAAAAGATTCTTCAATCGTAGTAGGACAAAAATTAGTAAAAGAAGGAAAGGCAGATGCCTTTGTTTCTGGTGGAAGTACGGGAGCAGTACTTGCAGGTGGTATGTTTGTCGTTGGAAGAATCAAAGGAGTAGAACGTCCACCACTTGGAACGTTAATGCCGGTAAAAGGTGGGGTTTCTTTACTTGTAGATAGTGGTGCGAGCGTAGATACGAGACCTTCTCATCTAGTTCAATTTGCTAGAATGGGTTCTATTTATATGGAAAATGTTGTAGGTATTAAAAATCCTAGAGTAGCAATTGTAAATGTTGGTGTAGAAGAAGAAAAAGGCAATGCATTAGTAAAAGAGACTCTTCCTTTACTAAAAGAATGTGAAGGGATTAATTTTATTGGTAGCATTGAAGCAAGAGAAATTCCAAATGCCGGAGCAGATGTTATTGTTTGCGATGGATTTGTTGGTAATGTTATTTTAAAATTATATGAAGGAGTAGCTTCTGTTTTGCTTTCTGAGGTTAAAAAGGGATTAATGACCGACCTTAAGACAAAAATTGGAGCTCTTTTAATTAAGAAATCTTTAAAGCAAACCTTAAAAACCTTTGATGCATCCGAATATGGCGGTGCACCAATGTTAGGTTTAAATGGTTTGGTAGTAAAAGTACACGGCAGTTCTACTGCTAAGGAAGTGAGTACTGCATTGAATCAATGTATTACTTTTAAAGAACAAAAGATAGCTGAGCAGATTAAAGCAAGCTTTGCTAAGAAGTAGGAGGTTTTTATGGAATTTGAAAAATTACAACAAGTAATCGCAGATGTATTAGACATTGACAAAACACAGATTACACCAGAGACTACATTTGTTCAGGATTTAGGAGCAGATTCATTAGACATTATGGAAATCATCATGAGACTTGAAGATGAATTTGGCGTACATGTTCCTGATGAAACAATCGAAAGCATTGTAACCGTTAAGGATGCAGAAGAAGTAATAAAAAAGTTAAAATAATGTCGGGGTCAAAATATTTTTGACTCCAATGATACTAGATTGTTTCGCACTATGTGCTCTCACAATCTTCAAAAACATTCATAAATTCGCACATTTTTCCATGAAAAATGGCAATTAATTCATGTTTTTGGCGGGTCTCAAGATTGCAAATTTTCTTGCAAGCAAGCTTGCATCAGATTCGCATCTTTTGACCCTGGTATCGTTAAAATAGAATCATGTAAAGGGGAAGTGACATGGATATTAATAAAAAACTCTTAGAGCTAGAAGAACGTATAGGTTATAGCTTTGAGAATAAGGAATTATTAAAGCAGGCGATTTTACATAGTTCTTATACCAATGAACACCGTATGAATCGTTTACAAAATAATGAGCGTTTAGAGTTTTTAGGGGATGCAGTATTAGAGCTAGTAAGTAGTGATTTCTTCTATCACAAATATCCTCAGTATCCAGAAGGAAAACTTACAAGATTAAGAGCTAGTATGGTTTGTGAGCCAACACTTGCATTTTGCACCAAGGAAATCGAACTTGGTAAATACTTATTACTTGGTAAAGGTGAAGAAGCAACAGGTGGAAGAAATCGAGATTCTATCGTATCAGATGCAATGGAGGCTGTAATTGGCGCTATTTATCTGGATGGTGGTTTTGCTAATGCAAAAGAGTTCATTTGTCGATTTATCTTAAATGACATTGAACATAAGCAACTCTTTTTTGATAGCAAGACTATTTTACAGGAAATTGTACAAAGTGAACTTAAAAAAGATTTAACTTATGAATTAATTTCAGAAGAAGGACCAGATCATGATAAACTCTTTAATACAAGAGTATTAATTGGACAAAAGGAAGTAGGTCGTGGTGCTGGCAGAACGAAGAAAGCAAGTGAACAACAGGCAGCTTATAATGCAATTATAGCGATTAGAAATCATCGCATTGACTAGATATCTTGTAATGAAGTGAGGAAACTTTATGTATTTAAAGGCAATTGAAATTGCTGGATTTAAGTCTTTTGCACAAAAGATTAATTTCCAATTTGAAAAAGGTATTACAGGTATTGTTGGACCAAATGGAAGTGGTAAAAGTAATGTAGCAGATGCTGTACGTTGGGTACTCGGTGAGCAAAGTGCCAAGCAGCTTCGAAGCCAAAATATGCAAGATGTTATTTTTGCAGGAACGCAGAATCGAAAGCCCTTAGGCTATGCCTATGTTTTCATTACTTTTGGCAACGAAGACCATGCACTTGCCATCGATTATGATGAAGTCACCATTGGCAGAAGAGTGTATAAGTCTGGTGAGAGTGAATATTTATTAAACGGGGCAAGTTGTCGTTTAAAGGATGTGCAGGAGCTCTTTTTTGATACCGGTATTGGAAAAGAAGGCTATTCTATTATCGGTCAGGGTCAGATTGATAAAATCTTAAGTAGTAAACCAGAAGATAGAAGAGAACTATTTGACGAAGCTGCTGGAATTGTAAAATTTAAGAAGAGAAAAGCCGTTGCGATACGTAAATTAGAAAAAGAAGAGCAAAACTTTAATCGAGTTCATGATATTTTAAATGAATTAGAAAGGCAAAGTGTGCCACTTTTAAAGCAATCACAGACTGCTAAAAAGTATTTAGATTATTATGAACAATTAAAAAAATGTGAAATTAATCAGTTTTTAGTAGACTCTGCTGAGGTTTCGAAATCGGTTTTGAAATTATCAGAGGCAAAGAAACTACTAGAAGACCAGCTTTTAGATTTGCAAGAAAAATCAGAGAGCCAAAAGGAGATTCAAGAACAATTACGACAAAAGCAAAAACAGGTGCAAGAAAGACTACAGAACCTACAACAACTGCTATTAGAGACAAATACAAGCTTGCAAAGGACAAATAGCAATATTGCAGTAAGTAAAGAGCAGATTCGTTCTCAACGAAATAGTGAGGAACTGACAAAAAATCGAGTGAGTCAGTTATTAGAAGCTTGTAGTGAACTTGAAAATGAGCTTGTCGATTTAGACACTCAAAAGGAAGGACTATCCGATAAGGAAAAGGGTTATCAATTAGAAGTAGATAAATGGCAGTCGAAAAATACTGTTTCATTAGAAGCTCTAGAACAATTGCGACAAGAAGGAAGCCGTTTGAAAGAAAATCAGCTTCAGTATTTAGAGCAAAAATCGAATTTGTTAGTGAATAGGCAAAAGGCGGATACCTTATTAGAGCAAAACCGTTTTCGTTTTACAAAGGTGCAGTCTGACTTTTTAAAGGTTATTTCAAATCGACAAGATTTAGAGAAAAAAGAGCAAGCTTTGGGCATAGAATATACCAGTTTACAAGAAGATTGTAAGCAAAATGAACAAAAGCTTAAAGAGTATCGTATTACATTTGATAAGCAAAAGGAGACTCAAGCACAATACGAGAAAAATCGTAGTCATTTACAAAAGGAATATCAGGAATTAAGTGTGCGATTAGATACATTAGAATCCATGGCAGAGCGTTATGAGGGCTATGGAAATAGTGTGCGTGTGTTAATGAATGAAAAACATCGTTTCCCTGGAATGGAGGGCGTTGTTGCAGATTTAATTCAAGTAGAAAAGCATTATGAAACAGCGATTGAGACTGCTCTTGGTGGAGCAATTCAAAATATTGTAACGGATACCGAATATACGGCAAAAGACTGTATTGAGTTTTTAAAGCAAAAAAGAGCTGGTAGAGCAACGTTTTTACCAATTTCAACGATACATCCAATGAATGGATTTGATAAAAAAGAGGCTTTAGGTGAAGAAGGTGTGATTGCTGTTGCAAGTGAACTTGTACATACAGCTTCAAAATATCAAGATATCATTTATTTTCTTTTAAATAAGATTGTGGTTGTAGATACGATTGATCATGCTTTAAAATTAGCGAAAAAGTACCACTATCGTTTTCGAATTGTAACCTTAGAAGGAGAACAAATCAATGTTGGTGGTTCGTTAAGTGGTGGTGTCTATAAACGAAATGCGAATCTTCTTGGTAGAAATCGAAAATTAGAAGACTTAAATGAGAAGAAAAAAGAATGTAAAGAGAATATAAAGAGTCTTGAAGTAGATTTACAAGAACTTGCTAAGAAAAAAGAAAAAATGACAATGCTTTATAATGAAGCAAAGCAGACAAGGGGAACTTTAAAGGAAACGGTTTCTACTCTTTATTTAAAGAAGAAGGAAAATCAGCTTGCTCTATCGACAATAAAAGAGCAAGAACGAGATTTTCGATTAGAGATGGAAGAATTAGAAGAAGATAAACTTCGTCATGAGTCTAATGGGAAAGAGGCAAATGAAGAGCTTGTAAAAATCGAAAAACAACTGGTTAAGATTCAAACAGACCTTGAAGAATACGAGGAAAAATCTCAGGTTTTATTAAAGGATAATGAAGAAGTATTAGAACAGATTCGTCTATTGCAGACAGAACAGGCAAAAATTAGTCAAAAGTATGAGTTCTTAGAAACAGAAAAACTTCGTATCAAGAATGAAATCAGTGGAAATTATGAAGAGATTTGCCATTTAGAAAAAGGTTTAAATGATGCATTTGAGATGATTGAACAGAAAAAGAAAGAAATCTCAGCAAATGAACAAGAGTTGATATCATTAGAAGAAAAGATTCAGAAGTTCAATAATCAGATTCAAGCGGTTTCAAAAGAACGAGACGATATCGATAGCAAGTTAAATAAAGAAATTTTAGATAGAGAAAAGCTATCTGGTGATTTATCTGCTGCTGATAAGGAAGTTTATCGAATTAGTCAACAAATCGAGAATTTAGAGGATAAAAAAGAAAAGCAAATTGAATATTTGTGGTCTACTTATGAAATTACTCCATCTGAGACTAAGAATTATCAAGATGAAAGTTTGTTAAAAAATACATCCGAAATCAAGAAAAAGGTATATAACTTAAAAGAAGAGATTAAAAATCTTGGAAATGTCAATGTCAATGCCATTGAGGAATATAAGGAATTATCAACAAGACTTGATTTTATGAGAGGTCAGTATGATGATTTATCAAAGGCAAAAGAACAGTTGCAAGAATTGATACAAGATTTAGACCTTGGAATGCGTAAACAGTTTTCTGAAAAGTTTAAAGAAATTAGAAAAGAATTTGATATTGTCTTTAAACAGCTATTTGGTGGTGGACAAGCGAGCTTAGATTTGGTAAACTCATCTGATAATACAATATTAGATGCAGGAATCCAGATTATTGCACAACCTCCTGGCAAGAAACTTCAAAATATGATGCAGCTAAGTGGTGGAGAAAAGGCGCTTACCGCAATTAGCCTACTATTTGCAATTCAGAAGTTAAAGCCATCACCGTTTTGCTTATTAGATGAGATTGAGGCAGCACTCGATGATGCGAATATTGACCGCTTTGCTGATTATTTAAATCAATTAAAAGAAGAC
Organism: uncultured Lachnospiraceae bacterium; assembly: GCA_902496125.1. Lineage (GTDB taxonomy): Bacteria > Bacillota > Clostridia > Lachnospirales > Lachnospiraceae > TWA4. The sequence continues at coordinate 8,070 of CABUZU010000051.1, read as the reverse complement.
GTTCAATTTATTGTCATTACTCATCGAAAGGGTACTATGATGATTGCAGACCGTTTGTATGGTATTACGATGCAGGAGAAGGGCATTTCAAGTCTTGTAAGTGTAGATTTGATCAACGCGTCGTAGTAATATGAAGGGAGAGTTTATATGGCGAAAGAAAAGAAAGGTTTATTTGGCCGATTATTTGCAGGATTAACCAAAACAAGAGACAGTATTATGTCTGGTATTGATTCGATTTTTCATGGTTTTAGTGCAATTGATGACGATTTTTATGAAGAAATCGAAGAAATTTTAGTAATGGCTGATCTTGGAATCAACACAGCCAGTGCCATTATTGATGATTTAAAAGAAAAAGTAAAAGAACAAAAAATTAAAGAGCCAGCAGATTGTAAGGATTTATTAGTTCAAAGTATTAAAGACCAGATGAGTCTAAAGGAAAATGACTATGAATTTGAAAATCGCAAATCGGTAGTAATGCTTATTGGTGTCAATGGAGTAGGTAAAACCACTACCGTAGGTAAGATGGCAGCACAGTACAAGAGCCAAGGCAAAAAAGTGCTGATGGCAGCAGCAGATACTTTCCGTGCAGCAGCAACCGCACAGCTTGTTGAATGGTCAAACCGTGCAGGTGTTGATATTATTGCACAAGGAGAAGGCTCAGACCCAGCAGCTGTTGTATTTGATGCAGTAAATGCAGCAAAGGCAAGAAATACCGATATTTTATTAGTAGATACCGCAGGTCGTCTTCACAATAAGAAGAACCTAATGGAAGAACTTAAGAAAATTAATCGTGTAATTGACAGGGAATATCCTGATGCTTATAGAGAAACCTTAGTTGTTTTAGATGGAACAACAGGACAGAATGCTTTAGTTCAAGCAAGACAGTTTAAAGAAGCAGTGGACATCTCAGGAATTATTTTAACCAAACTAGATGGAACTGCAAAAGGCGGTATTGCCGTTGCAATTCAAGCAGAGCTTGGCGTTCCTGTCAAATACATCGGAGTAGGAGAACATTTAGATGATTTACAGAAGTTTAACCCAGACTCATTTGTAGATGCCTTATTCGATGTAAAAAAAGATGAAGTTTAGGAGGAAGAGTAAAATGGATGCATTAACAATGGAGAAATTTGAAGAAGCTACTGAGATTGTAAATAGAGTAACTTTAGAAACAAAGCTTGTATATAGCGAATATTTTAGTAAACAAACAGGAAATAAGGTTTATTTTAAACCTGAAAACATGCAGTATACTGGAGCTTATAAGGTACGTGGAGCTTATTATAAGATTAGCACACTTTCTGAAGAAGAACGTGAAAAAGGATTAATCACGGCATCTGCTGGTAACCATGCACAGGGTGTTGCTTATGCAGCAAAATTATACAACTGTAAAGCAACCATCGTAATGCCAACAACTACACCACTTATTAAAGTAAATCGTACCAAAGGTTATGGTGCAGAAGTTATTTTATATGGAAATGTATACGATGAAGCTTGTGAATATGCATTAAAATTAGCAGAAGAAAAAGGATATACTTTCATCCATCCATTTGATGATTTAGACGTTGCAACCGGACAGGGTAGTATTGCAATGGAAATCATTAAAGAATTACCGACCGTTGATTATATCCTAGCACCAATCGGCGGTGGCGGACTTTGCACAGGTGTTTGTACTTTAGCAAAGCTTTTTAATCCAAATATCAAGGTAATTGGTGTAGAACCAGCTCATGCAGCTTGTATGAAGGCTTCCTTAGAAGCAGGACATGTTGTAACCTTACCTAGTGCAAATACGATTGCAGATGGTACTGCTGTTAAAACACCGGGAGAAAAAATCTTCCCTTATATTCAGAAGAACTTAGATGAAATTATTACCATTGAAGATGAAGAATTAATTGTAGCATTCTTAGATTTAATGGAAAATCATAAGATGGTTGCAGAAAACTCAGGTCTATTAACTGTTGCTGCATTAAAGCATTTAAATGTTAAAAATAAAAAAGTTGTTTCTATTATTAGTGGTGGTAACATGGACGTGATTACCATGTCATCTGTTGTACAGCATGGTTTAGTTCAAAGAGGACGTATCTTTACTGTAAAAGTACTTCTTCCAGATAAGCCAGGTCAGTTATTACAGGTAGCATCTGTTATTGCAGAAAATCAAGGAAATGTAATTAAGCTTGAACACAACCAGTTTGTAAGTGTAAACCGTAATGAAGCAGTAGAACTTACTGTAACAATGGAAGCATTTGGTATTGAACACAGAGAACAAATTATTAAAGCGTTGGGTGAACATGGATTCCATCCAGTTTTGACAACCTTTAATGGAATGTGATAATGCCAGGGTCAAAAGGTCAAACTGTCGTTCTTGCTTGCAAGATAAGACAGTTGAACTTTGGACCCGCTAAAACATGAGGAATGAGCAATTTACGTAGTAAATGTGCGGTTTCCGAATGTTTGTAGAATTGCGAGAACTGCAACGCAGTGGAGCAATTCGTGGCATTATCTATTGAGTCTGTAAAATAACTCTTTATCTACAATTGATTCATGATGATTTTCTATTCGAATCCATTCCTCTTTTGGCATAGGTTTCATATAGTTACTTTTATAGCTAAGCTTTGAAACTCTTCCTTGTACGAGTGTACCGATATAGGTTTCATCATGTAAGATTCGTTTAATTGTAGAAACACTCCAACTAGAACTAGCATGTGGGGATTTGAATAAAAGCCCACATGCTTTTTTATATTCTGAAGGGGTTAAGATTTTTTTCTCAGTAAGTAGGTTTGCAATCTTTGCCATACTAAGTCCCGTACTATAAAAATCAAAGATTTCTCTAACCACATTGGCAGCAGGCGTATCAATTAATAATTCATGATTTTCTCCCTTCTTATATCCATAGCAAGCAAATGAACCGATGAATTGGCCATGTTTCATTTTATTTTTTAGAACCAAACGAATATTCTCAGATAAATCCTCGCAATACCATTCGTTGATTAATCCATTTAATTGACGAATTTTTTTATTTGCTTGGTTATTGGTATCGACGCCATCTCCCACGCCAATAAAGCGAATATTCCAAAGGGGAAACAGACCATGGAGGTATTTTTCAGCGATTTCTAAATCTCTTGTAAACCTAGACTGATTTTTACAAAGGATGATATCAAAGCAGTGATTTTTGGCATCTTGCAAGAGACGATTAAATGCAGGTCTGGATTTGTCAAGTCCTGAATAATTATCGTCAATATAGTAATCATAGATAGAAAGACCTTTCGTATTGGCATAGTCTTCTAATAATAAGAGTTGATTTTTAATGCTTTCACTGTCTCCGGTTTTGTATTGGTCTTCGACTGATAGACGGCAATAAATTGCAACTTGCATAGGACTTTTCCCCCTTTTGTTTCTAGTATAGTATACTTAAGAATGAATAATATGTGAAATGTCTAGAAATTTTAAAACAAATTTGATAATATAAAGATATTAGGAGGTATGTACTATGGAACAGTTAAAAGTTATGATTGTAGACGATGAAAGTAGAATGAGAAAATTAGTAAAGGATTTTTTGCGTAGAGAAGGTTATGAAGTCATAGAGGCAGAGGATGGAGAGCAAGCGGTCGATATCTTTTTTAAAAATCCTAAAATTGATTTAATTTTATTAGATGTTATGATGCCAAAATTAGATGGCTGGCAGGTGTGTGAGACGATTCGTCAGTATTCAAAGGTACCAATTATTATGCTTACTGCAAAGGATTCTGAAAGAGATGAACTAAGGGGATTCGATTTAGGAGTGGATGAATACATATCAAAGCCTTTTAGTCCTAAGATTTTAATGGCAAGAATCGGAGCCATTCTTCGAAGAGCGAATGTAACAGAAAATGAGAAACTAGAAGTAGGTGGTATTGTCATTGATAAGGTTGCACATCAGGTAACCATTGATGGAAATCCAATTGAATTAAGTTATAAAGAGTTTGAATTACTTTGTTATTTTCTAGAGAATAAAGGAGTTGCACTTTCAAGAGAGCGTATTTTAAATAATGTATGGAATTATGATTATTTTGGCGATGCTAGAACCATTGATACGCATGTTAAAAAACTTCGTAGTAAATTAGGAGCTAAGGGAGAATATATTAAGACCATTTGGGGAATGGGTTATAAATTCGAGGTGTAAAAGATGAAATCGTCAATCCGTGTTCGATTTACCTTAACATTTGTCATATCAATCGCGTTAGCAGTTGGAGCTTGTATCTTTATTAATATTTATTTTCTAGAGGATTATTATTTAGCTTATAAGCAAAAGATTGTAATTAAAGAGATTGATGAAATTAATAAGGTATTTAAAGAATCTAATTCAGATACAGAAGAGGAGAAAATTGTACAATTATTTTTAGAAATTCGAGAAAAATACAATATCAATGCATTAATTGTTGGAAATGATGGAACGGTGAAATATAGTTCCACAGTGAATGTAAAGGATTTGAGCAATCGTTTTCTTAGCTATCTTTTATCTGATTCTGATAAAGGAAAAAAATCTCGTCAGAAGGTATTGTATAAAAATTCGATGTATAAGATTGTTTTAACGAAAAATTCACAGGGAAACTCCGACTATATGGATTGTTGGGGATTTTTAGACGATGATGGAAGCTATTTCATCTTATCGACTCCAATTGAGAGTATCAGGGATAGTGTAGATGTATCGAATAAATTCTTTACAAGCATTGCAATTGTAGTTGCTTTAATTAGTGGAATCTATATGTTTATTGTCACTCGCCATATGACAAAGCCAATTCAAGAGCTTTCTGTTATTTCAGAGCGTATGGCAAAGTTAGACTTTACGACAAAGTATACAGGAAATTCGAAGGATGAAATTGGGGTACTCGGTGCTAGTATCAATAATCTGTCTGCTCAACTAGAGAGTACAATTACCGAACTTCAAGTTGCCAATCAAAAATTAAAGAAGGATATTGAAGAGAAAATTCAAATTGATGATATGCGTAAGGAATTTTTATCTAATGTCTCTCATGAATTAAAAACGCCAATTGCATTAATTCAAGGTTATGCAGAGGGCTTACAGGATTGCATCAATGATGACCCAGAAAGTAGAGATTTTTATTGTGAAGTTATTATTGATGAAGCATCAAAGATGAATCAGATGGTTCAAAAGCTTCTGTCATTAAACCATTTAGAGTTTGGTTCGAATGCATTAGAGAAGGTTGCCTTTAGTATGAAGGAAATGATTGATAGTGTAATTAGTTCAGTCGATATTATGGTAAAACAAAAGGAATGTACCCTAACCTTTACACCGGTAGATGATTTGATGCTTGTTTACGGCGATGAATTCCAGATTGAAGAGGTTATTCGAAATTATGTAAGTAATGCATTAAATCATATTGATGACAGTCCACAGAGTAGGAAGGTCATTGAGATTAAAACAGAAACTTCACCAGTGAATCCAAATAAATATCGAATCAGTGTATTTAATAGCGGAAGCTTTATTCCAGAAGAGGATTTAGATAAGGTATGGATTAAATTCTTTAAAGTTGATAAAGCAAGAACTCGTGAATACGGCGGAAGCGGTATTGGTCTATCCATTGTAAAAGCAATTATGGACTTACATGAATGTGCTTATGGAGTCAGAAATGTAGGAGATGGCGTAGAGTTTTGGATGGAAATTGATAAGAAGGTAGATGACTAACATCTACTTTCTTATTTTTTTTCAAAAAAGTGTTGACAAAATAGGGCAGTAGTGGTATGTTAATGCATGAAGATATTAGCACTCTATTAAGACGAGTGCTAACAAATAAAAAGAAAGGTGGAAAGGAAAGAAATGGAACTGGATGAAAGAAAAGCGAAAATACTTACAGCCATTATACAGACATATCAAGATACCGGCGAACCGGTAGGTTCCAGGACAATTTCCAAGTACACGGATCTGAAACTTAGTTCAGCAACAATTCGAAATGAAATGTCGGACTTAGAAGATATGGGACTTATTGTTCAACCTCATACCTCAGCAGGTCGAATCCCTACCGATAAGGGTTATCGTTATTATGTAGACCAGCTGATGAAGGAGAATGAAAATTCCGTTTCTCAGATGAATAGTTTTTTAATCCAAAGAGTCGATCGATTAGAGTTGTTGTTAAAGCAGATGGCTAAGATTTTAGCCACGAATACAAATTATGCGACAATGATTACCGGACCTAGTTATGGTAGCACCAAACTTAAGTTTATTCAGCTTTCCAGAATGGAGAATAATAAATTATTAGTAGTCATTGTACTAGATGGCAATTTAATTAAAAATAGCATTTTAGACATTGATACAGAAAACATTTCAGACCAAGAAATTCTATCAATGAACTTACTGTTAAATAGCAATCTAAATGGACTGATGGTAAGCGAAATTAATTTAGCAATGATTTCTAAATTAGAAGAGCAAGCTGGTGAATATGGATATGTCATTCGAGAAGTGTTAAATGCCTTAGCAAAGGCAATGCAAGGAGAAGAAGATATTTATACCAGCGGTGCTACAAACTTCTTTAAATATCCGGAATTAGCGGATGGAGAGGTTGCAAGCGAACTGATTCAATCCTTTGAAGAGAAAGTACCACTTGGTGATTTTATAAAAAATGCATTAGTAAGTAAAGATGGTAACGATGACATTCAAGTCTATATTGGAAATGAAATGTCTGTAGACAGTATGAAAGATTGCAGTGTAGTAACTGCTAATTATGAATTAAGCGATGGCATCCGGGGAAAGATAGGAATTATCGGACCGAAGCGAATGGATTACCAGAAGGTAGTTGATTCACTTAGAACGACCATGGCACAGCTAGATGAGATTTTTAAAGAAAATAAAAATAATGACTAAGATGGAAGGTGACGTAAATGGGCGAGGTTAACACACAAGAAGTTGTAGATGATAAAGAAGTAATTGATGATGAAGTTTTAGAAGGCGAAGTAGAAGAGACCGAAGAGGAAACCGATACAGAGCAAGAAGAAACCGAAGATACAAAAGAAACCAAAGAAAAGAAAGGTTTCTTTAAGAAGAAAAAAGATAAAAAAGACGAACAGATAGAAGAACTATCCGATCGTTTAAAACGCTCAATGGCTGAATTTGATAATTTCAGAAAGCGTACCGAAAAAGAAAAGGCCGCAATGTTTGAAATTGGAGCTAAGAGTGTAATAGAAAAATTGCTGCCAGTTGTTGATAATTTTGAAAGAGGTTTTACAACTCTTACAGAAGAACAGATGGAAGATCCATTTGTAATGGGAATTGATAAAACTTACAAGCAACTTCTAAAAGTATTAGAAGACTTGGAAGTAAAACCAATTGAAGCAGTTGGTAAGGAATTTGATCCAAACTTCCACAACGCAGTAATGCATGTAGAAGATGAGGAAGTAGGCGATAACATCGTAGTAGAAGAGTTCCAAAAAGGATATATGTATCGAGACGGTGTTGTTAGAACAAGCATGGTTAAGGTTGCAAACTAGTATTTTTATATAAACGGAGGAATTTATTATGAGTAAGATTATTGGTATTGACTTAGGTACAACAAATTCATGTGTAGCTGTTATGGAAGGTGGTAAACCAGTAGTTATTGCTAATGCAGAAGGTGTTAGAACCACTCCTTCAGTTGTAGCTTTCACAAAAAACGGTGAACGTTTAATCGGTGAACTTGCAAAACGTCAGGCAGTTACAAATGCAGAAAAGACAATCTCTTCCATTAAGAGACATATGGGAACTGATTATAGAGTAGCAATTGATGATAAGAAATATTCACCACAGGAAATCTCAGCTATGATTTTACAGAAATTAAAAGCTGATGCAGAAAGCTATCTTGGTGAATCGGTAACAGAAGCTGTTATCACAGTTCCTGCATACTTTAATGACTCTCAAAGACAGGCAACAAAGGATGCTGGTAAGATTGCAGGCTTAGACGTAAAACGTATTATCAACGAGCCTACAGCAGCTGCCTTAGCTTATGGTCTTGACAATGAAGGCGAACAAAAGATCATGGTATATGACTTAGGTGGTGGTACATTCGATGTTTCCATTATTGAGATTGGTGATGGCGTTATCGAAGTTCT
>CABUZU010000050.1 GCA_902496125.1 uncultured Lachnospiraceae bacterium | reverse complement strand
GTTTTTAAGTTATGCCGTTGTCTTCTTAAGATGGCAGAGATCGTAGAGGATGAATATTTAATTGCAATGGATGCATGGCTATTTAAGAAAGGATATTCAGATATTCATTTGTTATCTTATTTAGCACAGTATTATCAAGGAGATATTAAGAGTACGACTCAAATTGTAAAAGATTGTCATAGAGAAGGGATTTCTTGTAGTGAATTAACGAGCCAATTATTAGAGAGGATGCTATTTGTAGGAGAAGAAGAATTCATAGATGAAATTTATCAGTATTATCGAGAAAATCATGATAAAAATAAAATGGTTCAAACTGCTTATCTAGTACAAAAATGTCATCGCTATGTAATTGGAAGGACACAGTTAAATGCTAGTATTTATAAAGATTTACAAGAAATTTTTATAAATTCACAGGATTTAGAATGGCCAAAGAGTATAAGTCTTGGCTTATTAAAATACTATGCCGACAAAGAAGAACTTTTACCAGAAGAAGAGACACTTATGGAAGAATTACTTTACAAGGCAAGAAAAGAGAAGATGCAGCTGTTATTTGTTGAAAAGGCAGCCGTTCGCCTTAAAAAACCAGGAATGATGTTAATTGAGACAAGGGTAAGAAATGGCGAAATAGCAAAGCTTCATTATAGAATTAATACACAATTAGAAGCACATGATGAAGAAATGAACAAAAGCTATGGTGGAATTTTTGTAAAAGAAGTGGTACTTTTTAGTGATGAAACCTTAGAGTTTCAAATTGATGGAGAAGAAAAGAAGGAAATTTCTTGTCCCGATTATTTACAAAAAGGAACCAACCGCTATGCGTTAATCAATCAAATGGCCATAAATCCACAAGAAAAATCTACTTTTATAGAGTATGAGAAAACAAGACGTCTTGTAAATAAAAGTTATCAATTACTGTAAAGGAGTGTAAGATGAAAGGAATTTATTTAGGAATTGAATTAGGGGACTCCTTTTGCCAGGCGGCTTGGTATAATGAGGATAAAAAGATACCAGAACCGATTCCTTTTTCAGAAAAATACAAGTTTCCTTTAGTACTTGGGAAATTAAAAGGGGAAAATAAATGGTATATTGGAGAGGAAGCAATTAAGGAACATAAAAAAGGTCGGGTTGTTTTAATTGAGAAGTTATTTTTGATTCTAAAAGGAAAAGACCAAGTAAATGTTGATGGTAAAAAATTTCGAAGTGAAGATTTAGTGAAAATCTATATGGCGAGATTTATGAGTATGATACTTAAGAAGCTAAATAAAGATGGTATTTTAAGACTGACTTTTTGTATTGAAAGTACGCAGGCAAATATTACCGATTATTTAGTACAGATTTCAGAAGGTTTAGGAATTGCAAGGGAATGTGTACAAGTAATTAATTATAAAGAAGCCTTTTTATTCTTTGCCCTTTCACAAAGTCAAGAAAATAGACGTAATAAATCTTGTTTATTTGAGTTATCGAACAAAGGGTTAGAGTACTATGAATTTAATGTAATTAGAGGACGTAAGCCACAGCCAGTTACAGTAAGTTATAGTCGTCTAGAAAAGAAATTTGATGTGGGTCTTCTGAAAAAAGCTTCTTTTCAAAAAACGACAGATGAACTTCTTTTAGAATATGCAAAGAAATTGTTTAATAAAAAGCTAATTTCTTCTGTTTATTTATCAGGAAGTGGTTTTGAAGATGCAAGTTGGTGTAAGGACTTTACGAATTTTATTTGTAGAGGAAAGAAAGTATTTATTGGGGAAGCTCTTTATGCACAGGGTGGAGCAGCAAATTCTCAAATGGGTAACCAACCACCGTATTTATGTCTTTGTGATGGAAGGGTGCTTTCAACGGTGTCAATGAAAGCCATTCAAAAAGAAAAGGAATATCAAGTGGTATTGATAAAAGCTGGAACGAATTGGTACGATGCACGTTCAAATGTTGAGTTGTTGTTAGAGAATGATGAAGATATTGAAATTAAAGTAGAAACCTATGGACGAAGATTGGATAGAACCTATCGAATTGCGTGTCCTAAGGTAGAAGACCGTCCACCTAAGACTACGCGAGTTGAGCTTACTACTGTATTTTTAGAAGATAATTATATGTTAGTAAAGGTAAAGGATTTAGGATTTGGAGAACTATATCCATCAACAGGAAAAGAAGAACGAAAATACATTCGATTGTAAAAGGGGAGAATAAATGGGTAAAGTATATTTATGCAAAGGACAATTAGCAAAGAATCCTCTTTTTATTAGTCAATTGGGAATTCATTTGTATTCAGCAGAAGAATTGTGTTATTTTTTAGTACATTATTTAAATATTATAGATACTAGTTTTTTTGAATCCGAAGAGTTGTATCGATTTTTATCCGATGAGCTTGAAATGGAAGGCTTAGTGTCTAAATTAAAAAGATTGAGTCCAAAAACACAGTTAGCACAGATGATACTAACAACGGTTCAAGAATGTGATTATTTATCTTACATTGAACTTAGTAAGTTTAAAGAGGGATTAAATTTAAAATCACAGGCAAAACCTTGGGAGGTTTTAAAATCAAGAGCTGATTTTTTGGCGTCGGAAGGACGTTACTATCATGCAATTAAGTTATATGATTCAATTTTATTAGAAAATCTAGAAGATGATGTTTCAACGGATTTTATTGGAAGGGTTTATTTTAATAAGGCGATGGCTTATTGGCAACTGTTTGAATTTGAGAATGCAATAAGGCAAATGGAATTCGCTTGTAGATTATTAAAGAATACGCAGTCAATGAAAAATCTATATTTTTTGCATTTGCAAAATCCACAAATTGCTATTGATACGCAGTTGCTAAATAATATGGGTAGTGAAAGTAAGAAGAATTGGGCGAATGAATGGAGACAAAAGGAACAGGAAGTAGAAGAAGTAGTAGCTCAAATGAATTTTGCAGATTATCCTAAGTTTTTAGAGGAATGGAAGGCACAATATCGAAAAATGCGAGAATAATATAAAAAATACTTCACATTCAAGTATTGTTATGCTATAATTATGTGTTTGAGTACAGATATCAAGTTTGTGGAGGAAATTACTTTGGCTGATTTAAAGACAGAAATAAATAGAAGAAGAACATTTGCCATCATCTCTCACCCAGATGCTGGTAAGACAACGTTGACAGAAAAGCTATTACTTTACGGAGGAGCTATTAATTTAGCAGGTTCTGTAAAGGGACGTAAGACAGCAAAACATGCAGTTTCAGACTGGATGGAGATTGAAAAAGAAAGAGGAATTTCAGTAACTTCCTCTGTTATGCAATTTGAATATGACAACTATTGTATTAATATTTTGGATACACCTGGACATCAAGACTTCTCAGAAGATACGTATCGTACTCTAATGGCAGCAGATTCAGCAGTCATGGTGATTGATGCATCAAAGGGTGTAGAACCACAGACAATTAAGCTATTTAAAGTTTGTGTCATGCGTCATATTCCAATTTTTACTTTTATTAATAAATTAGACCGAGAGGCAAATGATCCATTTGAATTAATGGATGATATTGAAGAAGTACTTGGAATTGCAACTTGTCCGATTAACTGGCCAATTGGTTGTGGTAAGAACTTTAAGGGTGTTTATGATAGAAATACAAAAGAAGTAAGCTTATTTACCGCAGCAGATAGTGGTATGAAGGAAGTTGCAACCAAAAATATTTCAATTGATGACCCAGCTTTAGCTGATTATATTCGTGAAGATTATTTATCACAACTAAAAGATGATGTAGAATTATTAGATGGTGCAGGACAAGAGTTTGATATGGATATGGTAACAAAGGGTGAATTATCGCCAGTATTCTTTGGTTCCGCACTTACAAACTTTGGTGTAGAGACCTTTTTACAGCATTTCTTAAAAATGACTTATTCTCCACTTCCTAGAACAGCAGATATTGGAGTGATTGAACCAGTAGAAAATGATTTTTCCGCTTTTGTTTTTAAAATTCAAGCCAATATGAATAAAGCACATCGTGACCGTATTGCATTTATGAGGATTTGTTCTGGTAAGTTTGAGGCAGGTATGGAAGTTTTCCATGTACAAGGTGGCAAAAAAGTTCGTCTTACCCAACCTCAGCAGATGATGGCACAGGAGAGAAAAATTGTAGAAGAGGCTTATGCAGGTGATATCATTGGTATTTTTGACCCAGGTATTTTTAATATTGGTGATACCTTATGTATGCCTGGTAAGAAATTTGCTTATGAAGGAATCCCAACCTTTGCACCAGAACATTTTGCAAGAGTACGTCAAATTGATACAATGAAGAGAAAACAGTTTACAAAGGGGGTAAGTCAGATTGCACAAGAAGGTGCAATTCAGATTTTCCAAGAATATAACACTGGTATGGAAGAAATTATCGTAGGTGTTGTAGGTGTACTTCAATTTGATGTTTTAATTCATCGACTAAAAAATGAATATAATGTAGAAGTAAAATTAGAAAATCTACCTTACGAATACATTCGTTGGATTGAAAATAAAGACATTGATGTCAATAAAATTCAAGGAACTTCCGATATGAAGCGAATTAAAGATTTAAAGGGCAATCCATTGCTTTTATTTGCGAATAGTTGGAGTATTGGAATGGTAGAAGAAAGAAATGAAGGACTCAAATTATCCGAATTTGGTCGTTGGTAGGTGCATATTCTAAAGTAAGTAAAAATTAGGAAATGTCTATGCGATTTTTTGACTGTAAAAGTAAAGAAGTCATTAATATAGGTGATTGTAAACGATTAGGATATGTATCCGATATTGAATTTTGTCCTAAAACAGGATGTATCGAAGCATTTATTATTCCAGGACCGCCTAAATATTTAGGTTGTCTTGGAAGAGAAAAAGATTATATTATTCCATTTAACTGCGTAAAGCAAATAGGACCAGATATCATATTAGTAGACATAGATACGAAACGTTCTATGGAAGAGTGCAAAGAAAAATAAACTGTGAAGAAGGAGGCTACAGGTATGAAATGTCCTTATTGTAACAATGATGATACAAGAGTAATTGATTCAAGACCAGCAGAAGATAACTGCGCAATTAGAAGGAGAAGGCAGTGTGATGCCTGTGGCAAACGTTTTACAACCTATGAAAAGGTAGAAAGTGTTCCACTTATGGTAGTAAAAAAAGATGATACAAGAGAGCCTTATAATCGAACCAAAATCGAGAGAGGTATTTTAAATGCTTGCCATAAGCGAAAAGTTTCTGCTAGTCAAAGAGAACAGATTGTTTCTGAAATCGAAAATGAAATTTTCGAAAAAGGGTTAAAAGAAGTCAAAAGTAGCTATATTGGGGAACTCGTTATGGAGAAATTACGGGTGCTAGATGAAGTTGCTTATGTAAGATTTGCTTCGGTATACCGAGAATTTAAAGATGCAACGACATTTTTATTAGAAATTGAAAAATTAAATACAAAAAGGTAAGAACATGGGATTTATTAGTCAATTTTATCCAGATGAATATGTAGAGTCTACTTTTGCAATTGATTATGAAAAGCTTTATAAAGAAGGATATCGAGGAATTATTTACGATATTGACAATACCTTAGTAGGTCATGGAAAACCAGCCGATAAAAGGGCAAGAGACCATTTTAAGCGGTTAAAAGACATGGGTTTTTTGGTTTGTCTATTGTCAAATAATAAAGAACCTCGTGTTGCCTCTTTTGCAAAAGAAGTAGGAAATGTTTATTACATTTATGATGCACATAAACCGTCGATTAAGGCTTATTTAGAGGCTTGTGAAAAAATGGGCGTTTTACGTGGTCAAACTGTTTTTATTGGAGACCAGATTTTTACCGATGTCTGGGGCGCTAAAAGAGCAGGAATTAGAAATATTTTAGTAAAACCACTGTATAAAAAAGAAGAAATTCAGATTATTTTAAAGCGTCGATTAGAGTGGATTGTACTACATTTTTATAAGAAGAATCAACAGATTACAAAAAGTTGTTGAAATTATAGTGTTTTTAGTATAAAATAAGAAAAGTATATGCTATTAATGAAAAATCTAAGGAGGAATATATACAATGATATCAGCAGGCGATTTTAGAAATGGTATTACCATCGAATATGAAGGAAATATTTACCAGATTATTGAATTCCAGCACGTAAAACCAGGAAAGGGTGCAGCGTTCGTAAGAACAAAATTAAAAAACATCAGAAGTGGTGGTGTAGTTGAAAAAACCTTCAGACCTACTGAAAAATGTGAAGAAGCTCGTATTGATAGAAATGACATGCAGTATCTATACAATGATGGTGATTTATATTATTTCATGGATGGAACAACTTATGACCAGATTGCTCTATCTAAAGACCAGATTGGTGATTCTTTAAAATTCGTTAAAGAAAATGAAACCGTTAAGATTTGTTCTCATAAGGGAGATGTATTCGCAATTGAACCACCTCTATTTGTAGAACTTCAGATTACAGAAACAGAACCAGGATTTAAGGGTGATACCGCAACAGGTGCTACAAAGCCAGCAATTGTTGAAACAGGTGCTACTGTATACGTACCATTATTTGTAAATCAGGATGATGTAATCAAGATTGATACTAGAACAGGTGAATATTTATCAAGGGTATAATGAATGCCCTGATTGGACTTTTATAAGAATGACATAATTGAAAGAAATCATCAGGGGTTGTTGCATTGTTTTGCAACGCCCCTTTTGTGTATAGGAATGGGATAATGAATCAAATAAGAATGATAGGTATAGATCACAGTAAAGCAACTGTGTCTTACCGAGAAATGTTTTCGTTTACAAAGGCTGCTGCTAAAGCAGCTATGGAAGAATTTAACAAGATTCCAGGCGTAGAGGGGTGTCTGATTCTTTCGACATGTAATCGTATGGAATTTTGGGTTAGTTCTTCTGAGGACTTAGAGTGTTCTTTGTATGATTTACTATGTAAAGCGAAGCAAATTGATACACAAGAATACAAGGAACTCTTTACTGAAAGAAGTGACGAAGAAGCCATTGTTCATCTATTTGAAACAGCGAGCGGACTGAAATCTAAAATTATTGGTGAAGACCAAATTATCACACAGGTAAAAGATGCTTTAAGTTTAGCTAGAGAAGCGTATAGTACGGATAAAGTGCTTGAAATGTTGTTTCGAACAGCAGTAACAGCAGGTAAAAAAGTAAAGACAGAAGTTAGACTAACCAGTGCAGACAGCTCAGCAATTTCTGGACCAATTGAAGCACTTAAGAAACAAGGCTTTTCATTTGCAGGAAAAACTTGTATGGTAATTGGTAATGGTGAGATGGGTAAATTAGCAGCGACTGCATTAAGAGAAGAAGATGCTAATGTAACAGTAACTGTTCGCCAATATCGAAGTGGACAAGTGTTAATTCCAGAAGGATGTTCTAGAATTAATTATGGTGAACGTTTAGAATATTTAGTAAATTGTGATTTGGTTGTCAGTGCAACATCAAGTCCTAATTATACTCTAAAATTAAGCGAGATTGAAAATGCAGCGAGAAAAGATAACTTAATTATGATTGATCTTGCGGTACCTCGTGATATTGAAGGAAGTATTGGGGATTTAGATGGAATCACACTTTATGATATTGATAGTTTTGGTGTTGAAATTGAAAATGAACATTTAAAGCTTAGTATTGCAAAGGCAAGAGAGATTTTAAAAGAGTTTATTCAGGAATTTCATACTTGGTATGACTGTCGTGATTTGATTCCGATTGTCAATCAAATAAGTGCACAGGCAGCAAATGATGTGACCCTTCGACTAACCAAGCCAATGAGAAAATTAGAGGCAGAGGAATCTCAAAAAGAAGATTTAGAAAAAGCAATTGATACAGCAGCAACGAAAGTTGTAAATAAATTACTATTTTGTTTACGCGATAATTTAGATGTGGAAGCTTTTAGAGATTGTGTAGAGGCAGTTGCTAAGATGTATGAGTAAGATATAGGTGAAGTATGGAGTCAAATTTATATTTTCCAATTTTTATTCCCTTTGAAAATAAAAAAGTGCTTATTTATGGTGGGGGAAAGATAGCAGTTCGTCGAGTAAAGACACTGTTGGAATTTGGAGCAGATATTACGGTAATTGCACCAACAGTGGAAGAAGAACTAAAATGTGAGAAAAGAATTGTTTGGAAAAAGGACAGCTATAAAGAAGGAAGCATTGAAGAAGATGTATTTTGTGTTATTGCAATTACGGATGATAGTAATGTTAATGAAACGATTTATAAAGAATGTAAAGCTAAAAATATCATGGTCAACAATGCTTCAAATAAAGAACAGTGTGATTTTTTATTTCCAGCAATTATAAAAGAAGGACAAGTAGTAGCCGGTCTTACTGCAAGTGGAACCAATCACAAACTTGTAAGAAAGGTTGCTAGTCGTCTTAGAGAAATTTTTGGACAAATTATTGAGGAGAGTGAATAGTTATGACGAAGTCAGAACAATTATTTAAAGAGGCAGTTGAAATTATTCCTGGTGGAGTAAATAGTCCTGTTCGTGCGTTTCAATCTGTAGGAGGAACCCCTCGTTTTATTAAAAAAGCAGATGGAGTAAAAATTACAGATGCAGACGGTAATGAATATATTGATTTTATTGGTTCTTGGGGTCCTATGATTTTAGGCCATAATAATCCAGTAATTCGTGAAAAAGTATTAGAAGCTTGTATGAACGGACTAAGCTTTGGTGCACCAACCGAAAGCGAAGTAGTAATGGCAAAACTAATTTGCGATATCGTACCTTCTATTGAAATGGTTCGTATGGTAAATTCAGGTACAGAGGCTGTAATGAGTGCACTTCGCGTGGCTCGTGGATTTACACATCGTAATAAAATTATTAAATTTACTGGTTGCTATCATGGACATTGTGATGCAATGCTTGTAAAGGCAGGTTCCGGTGTTATGACCGCAGGTGTACCAGATAGTGCAGGTGTACCAGCAGGTTGTACAGAAGATACGATTACTGCAACTTACAATGATTTAGCTGGTGTAGAAGAAATTTTTAAACACTATCCAGAAGATGTGGCAGCAATTATTGTAGAACCAGTAGGAGCAAATATGGGTGTTGTTCCACCAGCACCAGGATTTTTAGAAGGTCTTAGAAGCTTATGTGATAAATATGGTGCACTTTTAATTTTCGATGAAGTTATCACAGGTTTTCGTTTAGCATTAGCTGGTGCACAAGAATATTTTGGTATTCGTGCAGATTTAGTAACTTATGGTAAAATCATTGGTGGTGGTATGCCAGTAGGAGCTTATGGTGGACGTAAAGATATTATGAGTGTTGTATCACCAGTAGGAAGCGTATATCAAGCAGGTACTCTTAGTGGTAATCCAATTGCAATGGCAGCAGGTATTGCAGAACTTACAATTCTTAAAGAAACTAAAGATTTCCATAGGAATTTAAATGCAATGGGTGACTGGTTCTATGGAGAATTAGAAAAGATTCTAAAAGAAGCGAATGCACCTTGTACCCTAAATCATGTAGGTTCTTTAGGTTGTATCTTCTTTACACCAGGCCCTGTAACCAATTATGCACAGGCAAAAGAATCGGATACAAAGGCATTTAGCGATTACTTTAACTATATGTTAGCAAATGGTGTACATCTTGCACCATCGCAGTTTGAAGCAATGTTCCTTTGTGCTGCTCATACAAAGGAAATCTTAGAAGAGACTTTAGAAAAAGCAAGAAAATACTTTGTGAAATAAAAAATAAAGGATGTGCCAACTTGGCACATCCCTTTTTTTAAACTTCAAAGTCATCGTAATAATATTCTAATTTACTAGCTTCTTTAAATCCAGAGTTTATATAGAGGTGGTAAGCTGCTTCGTTGTAGCTACTTACTTGAAGTCCAATAGTCTTTAGTCCTTCTGGTGCAAGGCTCATAGCAAGTTCAAGCATTTTTTCACTATAACCTTTACCCTGATAAGCAGGCAAAACACCAAATCCAAATAAGAAGATACGGTCGCCGTCAAGAGCGAGATGGAATAGACCAATAGGACGATTGTTCTCAGAATCTGTTACCAGATAGTTTTGAATATAGTCTTGTTTACAGCTTTCAATAAAGGCTCTAGAAGCCATTTCTCCTTCACAGAAGATAGATTCGTGCAGCATGAAAATTGCGTTTTGGTCTTTGTCATCGTTGACATCTAAAACTTTTACAGATAATCCACTAGGTGGTGCAATCGGTTCTGCTGGTAATTTCTTAGTGAGTACATATTCGGTGTACTGATATTTCATTTTTAATGCATCTAGGGTAGCCTTTGCATCTGGACTCTTACCGTCTGTTAAGAACATGATTTCCATTTCTTCGGTCTTTCCACTGTCATGCATCTCTGTAAGAGCAGCCATCCAAAGCTTCATAAAGTAGCCTCTTTTTCTTGCAGCAGGGAAGGTGTAAGCAACACATTCTGCATAGTAAGGATTTGGCATATAAATAGATAAATAGCTCATTAAATAGCCACCCTCTTCTAATAAGTAAAGACAAGGGATAGACTGGTCAAAGTTTGACTCGCAAGTCATAGTTGGCACGATGGTAGTAGGCTCGTACATTTTACATTCATTAATTAATTCGTTGACCTTTATAATCTGTTTGCGGTTTAGTTTTGTAAGTTTTTTGATTTCCATGTTTATAAGTTCCTTTCAAAATCCTTTTTACTATTGTATCATAAAAAGAATTAAGGGTCAAAATATATTTTTTCATTGCAATGTTAGTTGTAATGTACTACAATGTAAAAAAATAGAAAGGATAGGATGTTATGGCAAAGAAATTACCACTCAGAAGTGAATTAAAAATAGAAGAAACCTGGGATTTAACCCCGTTATTTCCCTCTGATGAAGCATGGGAAAAAGAATGGCAGGCTTTAAATGAGGAACTTAGCATTTATAAAAAGTACGAAGGGCATTTAAAAGACTCAGCTGAAATTTTATGGAAATGCTTACAAAAAGACGATGAACTTTGTATTCGCCTAGAACGTATTTACAGTTATGCACATCAAAAGCAAGACCAGGATACGGGAAATGCAAAGTATCAAGAATTTTATGGCAAGGCATATGAGCTCTATACAAAGATGTTAGCAGTATCTTCCTTTATTACGGTTGAAATAACAAATATGGGTAAAGAATTATTAGAACAAAGAATGAAAGAAAAGGAAGAACTTAGTTATTATCGTAGAAACTTTGAGCTAATACTTAGACAGGCAGACCATACGCTTTCACAGCCAGAGGAGACACTTTTAGCAAGGAGTCACTCCTTTGCATCAGGTGCCTCTGATATTTTTAAAATGTTTAACAATGCAGATTTAAAATTTAACAACGCAATTGACAAAGATGGAAAGGAACATGCCCTAACGCATGGTAGCTATGTAAGATTATTAGAAACAGAAGATCGTACGCTTCGCAAATCTGCTTATGAATCTTTATATACTGCTTATGGACAGTTTCGAAATACTTTAGCTGCGATGTTTGAAGCTAGATTAAAACAAAATGCATTTTATGGACAAATACGAGGATATCAGTCACCAGTAGAATATGCATTGTATTGTAATGAAATTCCAACAAAGGTTTATGACCAATTAATTGAAGCAGTACATGAAGGATTTCCAGCTATGTATCAATATGTAAGTCTTAGAAAGAAGGTCTTAGGAGTTGAGCATTTAAAAATGTACGATGTCTATACTCCATTAGTACCAGAATTTACAAAAAATTATACTTTTGAGGAAGCAAAGGAATTAGCATTAAAAGCACTAGCACCGATGGATGAAGAGTACCTAGCACTTTTACAAGAAGGTTTTGATAACCGTTGGATTGATGTATGTGAAAATGAAGGAAAGAGAAGTGGAGCCTACAGTACCGGTTGTTATGGAACCCACCCTTATGTCTTATTAAATTATAATAATAGCTTAAATGATGTGTTTACGCTAGTGCATGAAATGGGACATTCTTTACACACTTGGTATTCTAATCACAATCAACCATACCCTTATGCAGATTATAAGATTTTTGTAGCAGAAGTAGCGTCTACTTGTAATGAAACACTTCTTAGCAAATATTTATTAGAACATGCGAAATCAAAAGAAGAAAAAGCATTCATTATAAATAATTTCTTAGACAGTGTAAAAGGAACAATCTTTAGACAAACCATGTTTGCAGAATTTGAAAAGATTACACATGAAAAGGTTTGGGCTGGAGAGACACTTACTGCTGATAAGCTATGTGAAATTTATCATGGATTAAATGAACTTTACTTTGGACCAGATATGGAAGTAGATGAATATATTGATATGGAATGGGCAAGAATCCCACATTTTTACACTCCATTTTATGTCTATCAGTATGCAACAGGTCTTAGTGCTGCAATTGCACTTTCAGAAAGAATTTTACGTTTGGGTGATGAAGGCGTAGAAGATTATAAGAAGTTCTTAAAAGGTGGTTCTTCAAAAACTCCAATTGATTTATTAAAACTTGCAGGGGTTGATATGACGACGAAAGAACCAGTTTTAGATGCAATGAAGAGTTTTAAAAATTTTGTAACAGAACTTGAAGAAGTTTTAAAAAAATAGTAGTGAAAATTAAAAAAATGTGATATAGTAATGGTGTTTTTATAGGGAAGAAGTTTATGGGAGGAATTGGCTATGACGTCATACGAAGCGATTTACAATCGTTATTCTGTGAGAAAATTTGATAAAAGGCCTTTGCCCGATGCGTTATTAATGAATTTAGACAAACACATTGAGGAAGTAGACCGTTTGAATTCAGATATTAGTTGTAAGATTAAGGTAGTAAAAGATAACGAGGAGAAAATAACAGGATTATTTCGTGTAAAAGCTCCCTATTATTTCTTGGTTTTTGTCGATAAAAATAAAAATCAAGCAAAGTTTGAAGCAGGTTATGTGGCAGAACAATTAGTATTGTTCTTAGTAGCAAGAGGAGTTGGCACTTGCTATCAAGGAGGTGCTAAAATTCCAAAAGCTTCGATTCCAGATGGAATGGAACTTGCAACGATTGTTGCATTTGGTTATTCGGCCGGTAGGGTATACCGAGAAGATAACCAGGCAAAAAGACATCCACTTAGCAAAACTTGTTTATTTAAAGAAACACCAGATGAAGATTTTCGTACTTTGTTAAAGGCAGCAAGACTAGCTCCTTCTGCACTAAATGGACAACCTTGGAGAGTTGTTGTGTATTCGAATCGTATGTATCTATTTTGCAAACCGAAAAAGAGAATGGACTTAGTCGATTGTGAATTAGATGCTGGAATTTTCTTTGCACATCTTGCGGTTGCAGCAGAAGAGTTGTGGTTAGATGTTACCTTTTCATATGAAGAAAATATGCTAGATAAGTTTAGTAATCGTTTAGATTATATGATTACAATAAAAAGATTGTAAAAAAATTTTAAAAAAGTGTTGACAACTCGAACGATATGTCATATAATAGCTATCGTTCGAGTGAACAAGACAAGAAAAACAGAATATGCGCGAGTGGCTCAGTGGTGGAGTATCGCCTTGCCAAGGCGAGGGTCGCGGGTTCGAATCCCGTCTCGCGCTTAGAAAGAGAGTATTATATACTCTCTTTTTTGTATAAAAAAATAAAAAAATGCCATACTACTTTCAGGAGGTGGCAATATGAATTTAGATACGATTAATTTATTAAAAGAATGTAATGCTGGATGTAAGTCTGCAACCAATAGTATGGAACAAGTACTTCCTTATGTAAAAGATGAAAAATTAAAAAAGACCATTGAAGAGTGCAATGAAAAGCATATTCGATTAGGGGAAAGATGCCAAGAATTATTAAATGAAGCTGGAGAGAATGAAAAAG
>CABUZU010000049.1 GCA_902496125.1 uncultured Lachnospiraceae bacterium | reverse complement strand
TCGCCATCTTAAGACGATTATTTAGATGTCTACCAATCGGTGCATCAATTGTACCTTCTAATTCCTTCATTCGTCCATGAACAATCGCATGATAGGTTCTTGTAATTGAATGAACCTTTAATTGTTCTGCGATATCATTGTGGGCGATATCGTTTTTACACACTACTAAAAGACCTGTTGTATTCATATCAATACGATGTACAATTCCAGGACGAAGCACTCCATTAATTCCAGATAAGCTATCTTTACAGTGATACATTAGTCCATTGACTAAAGTTCCACTAAAATGCCCTGGTGCCGGATGCACGACCATTTCCTTTGGTTTATTAACGATTAAAAAATCATCGTCTTCATAGACAATATCCAAGTTTAAATCTTCTGGTAAAATCTCAGGTTCAATTGCCTTTGGAATTAATAGTTCAATTTTATCATTTTCTTTTAAACGATAGTTACTCTTTACGGGCTTTCCATTTACATTTACTTGTCCACCTTTTACAAGCTTTTGTAAATAGGATCTTGAGAGATTCTCCATACATTCCGATAAATATTTATCGATTCTTTCATCCTCTGAGGAAGAATCTACAATAAATCGTTCTAGTTTTTCAATATTATTTTCCATTAAATTTTAAATCCTCTTCTTTGTATACAAACATCACTAAAATCACAAGTAAAAATGCTGAGCAGGTTACATAAATGTCTGCTACATTAAACACTGGAAAATTAATGAGTTTAAAATACAAAAAATCTACAACATATCCTAAATAAGTACGGTCAATGAAATTTCCAATCGCACCTGCCATTAATACTACTAAGCTAATATTTAATGGAAGATATTTCTTACCTTGTGGAATTTTTAAATAAAAAGCAAAAATCAATATAACGACAATGACGGTAAATGCTGCAAACATCATCTGATGATTTTGTAAAATTCCAAATGCCGCTCCTCTATTTTCAACATAAGTAAATTCAAATACTCCCTTTATTAATTCAACGGAAGTCTGCAATTTCGCTACTGCAAGAGATTTCGTCCATTGGTCAATCCCTACTAACATTAAAATTGCTACAACTGCTATAACTATTTTCTTCAATATTCTATTCATGATTTGTAACCTTTGTTAACGCTTCTAATAATTCGTCTTGAGTAAGGCTTCTATCAATAATAGCCTTACCTACTTCTTCTAAAAGAATAAATTTAATTGCTCCTGCTTCCATCTTTTTATCGTGTTTTACCGCCTCTAATACGGTATTTGTATCTGTTACTTGAACAGTGGTTGGAAGATTTGCTTTTTTAAATGTATTTACAATATCTAAATATTCATCCTCTGTAATATGACCTTTTTTGTAAGAAAGAAAAGCCGCACAGATGCAACCAAGACCTACACATTCGCCATGTAAAAGAGAAAATCCCATTTCTTTTTCAATTGCATGTCCTAGCGTATGTCCAAAGTTTAATAAGGCTCTTTCTCCCTGTTCCTTTGGATCATTTTCTACAACTTTTCTCTTAATCTGACAACTTTCTTCTATCATAGTCTGACAAACATCTAAATTTCTTTGTAAGATGGCTTCCATATTGGATTTTAGCCATTCATAATAATCTTTATTCTTAATTAAACCATGTTTAATAATTTCTCCAAGTCCTTCGATATACTGTCTTTTGGTAAGCGTATTTAACGTCGTTAAATTCATATAGACAAGAGATGGCTGATGAAAAGCTCCTACCATATTTTTATAAGCTTTAAAGTCTACACCAGTCTTACCACCAATACTGCTATCTACTTGAGATAAAAGTGTCGTCGGCATCTGAATAAAGGAAATTCCTCGAAGGTAAGTTGCAGCGGCGTAACCTGTTAAATCGCCAACAACACCTCCACCTAAAGCAATAAGCATATCTTTTCTGTCAAATTGATTTAAAATTAGATGTTCATATAAATCTTCTACGGTAGAAAGTTGTTTATTTTCTTCTCCAGCTGAAAAAACAAAAGAGGTTACCCTTCGACTAATCGTTGAAACTACTTCTTCTACTTCTTTTAAATAATAGCCTGCCACTGTAGAATCGGATACAATACAAACTTTCTTTTGTTCTAATCCTAATTCTTTTAAATGTGGGATTGCTTCTTCAAAATTTTTTCCAAATACAATATTGTAAATGGGTTTACTATCATAATGTACGGTTATCATTAACGGTACCTCCATATTTTTATTGCTTCTCTATCTTTTTTTGTATGAGAAAGATACTCTTTAAACATCGCCTTACCTACTCCACGAAATGAGAGTACGTCTCCTTGTTTCATCTTATAATCGGTTTGTGTCACTTCCTTGCCATTGACAAATACTTTTTCTGCATGAATGGCATCCGCTGCCTTAGCCCTCGAAATACGAAAAGCTAGACTAATTACACTATCTAAACGAAGAGATGAAACTGTTCCTGTAATTTCATCAAATTGAAAAGCTGATTCTAGTTGATGAAACTCTGTCTCTGATACAATAACCGAACTATGTTTTACCATAGTCAATTGGTCTTTTACATAATCTATGGCTGATACAAGACCAATTAAATAAGCAGTCTGTTCATTCACTATTAAATCGCCAAATTTTCCTCTATCCATTCCCAGATTCATAATCGAACCTAAATAATCCCTATGGGTGCATGAATCCGCATATTTCGGTGCCGAAAATTCAATCTTTACACACTTTAGAAAACTTTGTCTATGATAATCGTATTCATTTGCCCACATAGGAAGAAAGCAAACAACTTTTCGCTCTGCCATATCATATCCACCATCTAAAATATAAGGAGATGGATTTTTAGCTATAAATGAAGCGAAAATTGTCTGCTCATATAAATTCAAAAAATCTGTTGTGACAGGCATATTTTTGTAAAAAGCTTGCTTTTGCAAGTCCAAAAACCTGTTTATTAAGATCTGTTCTTCCTTATTCATTTTTTCTCTCAACTATTAAAAATTATTTTTAAACCCACTAAGATCAATGGTTGATTCACTCTTGCTATTTGCCATATCCATAAACTCGCCAACTAATTCTACGGTCTTAGGAGTAGCAATAAAGATATATTTTGCAATTTGCTTTAAATCTCCACCAATTGCATAACAAGTGCCACTTGTAAAATCTACAAAGCTTTGTGCCTTATCTACTTCTAATCCTTCCATATTGATTACAACAGACTTCCCATCTAATAAGGTATCTGCAATTTCTCTTTTATCATCTTCTATCTTCGGATGTACTAAACAAACTTCCATGTTACTAATATCTACTCCTCCCTTAATTGGTACTACATTCTTTGAATAATACATAGTCTTCTCCTTCTTTGGTGTAAAAGACTCTTCTTCTTCAGGTTTAATTTCTTTATTTTTTCTACCAAAGAAACTCTTCTTTTCCTTTGGCTGTTCTTCTTCTTCAGAAGCGACCTCTTCTTCCTCTTCTTCATAATCTAGATTTTCATAATCATCGTATTCGTCATAATCATATAACTTAAGTGCACCCAGTACTTTATTCATTATATTAGCCATCTAATCGACCTCCAATTTGCTTAACCTTATCTTACATCTTACCACAACTGACAGATAGAATCAATATAAAAATTGTTCCTCATCAACACTAACAGCATTTAAAACAATACGGTCATTTTCTTTAAGCCCATAATTATCACCACTTTTTACAATGTAGTATTCATCGTTTCCATCAATAATTTGAACTTCATTAAAAATTGCATATCCTTGATTTACATTATATACACCTTTTAAGGATTTTGTCTCGCCAATCGTGTAACTTTTCTTTGATTTTTCACTCTTAGCTAGAGTATCTCCTTGTTTAAAAAGACTTTTATCAATGTAATAATAACCATTACTTAAATTATAGATTTCTAAGTCTTTATACGACACTAAATCATTAGAATCCCTTAAGTAAACACCATAACTATTCGATTCTTCATCCTTTTGTACATAGCTTTCAGGTATAATATAAAAATCTCTAGTAATAACCGATGAAATAGGGACTTTTAAGCCGCTATCCTTTACACTCGAAATTTCAATATCAATATAACGATTATTTAAATAAGATGCCATATAACGGTTTAACGAAAGCACTCCGTAATTTTCATCGTTATTGGTAATAATTTCTAATTTCGCATCCGTTGTACAATTAATATTCTTTAATGAAACGGAAACCTTTTTTATATCACTATAATTTTCCACTTGCTCTTTTGTAAGCGGCACCACAATCTGCCAATCTTGCCCTGTAATCAACTTAGCAACAGGTTGAGAACTCTTTACTTCATTTCCATTCAAAAGATAATTAGCCTTATACGTACTTTTATCGAAGGTTTCTTTTGTGATTTTTTTAGTGGTAAGATCTTCATATCCATCATTTACAAACATCACAATTCCACTCTTCTTTGACTTTACTACTGCTAAATTCGATTCGTCTGTATTTGTACTTTCTACTGCAATTTCATTAACTACCGATTGCAACTGCGTTTTAAATGTATAAATATCATCGAACGTATTCGAATTATAATTAATACTGTAGCTCGTCATATACCCTTTTAATAACGTCAAATTGTCTGTTGACAAACTATTGTTAGAAATCGTATCGGTATTCGTACTTTCTTTATTAGCATCTAGTGCATAAAGAGATTGGTTTAATCCTATCACATCACCGTTTCTTACATAACATTTTAAAAAGCCATCTGACTGTGATTTTACAACTCCTTCGTTACGTAAAATAATTCCTGTAAAACTACTATCGGTTGCTAATGAACCTTCTACGACTTCATATACCTTTATCTTTTCTTTCATTGTATATTGAATGCCAATTGCAATTAAATAAATTACAATTACAATAAAGATAATGGTAATAAAATTTATTCTTCGAACAGGAACTACTTTCCTGCTTTTCTTAGCCATAATAAATCCTTCCTTTAACTTTGATTTTTTACTATTTTAACTAATATTTTTTAAAAGTGCAACCATTCTTAAAAATATTAGGAATAATTTTACTCTTTTTACACAAAATATAGGAAACGAAAGGAGTTTGAAAGGAGTTTTATTATGGATTCTAGAGGTTTAGATTATACAATTTTGACAATTGCCATTATTGGGGCAATTAACTGGGGACTGATTGGTTTTTTCCGTTTTGATTTAGTAGCATTTCTCTTTGGCAATATGTCCATACTTTCACGCATTGTCTATGCAGTAGTTGGGCTTAGCGGATTATATCTTATTAGCACCTATGGAAGAATTCGCTCAGCAGGCAACATGGAATAAAAAAGTGGGAGCAATTTTTGCTCCCACTTTCACTTCTTATAAAGACACAACCACTTTGTCTTTTGCATTCTCTGGAAGTTCTTCGGCATCTACAGAAATGCTTAAAACAAAATCTACATTAAATTCTTTGCTGATTTTATCTAAAGCATCAATAGCTTCTGTAAGGTCCTTACCCTCTAAATCTGCAAGCTGAAGGAAACTGTCTAAATACATCTGTTCTAAGTCATGATCCTGTGAAACGATACCTGCGATAAAACCGATAAATGCTTCATATGTAGCAACTGGATAATCCTTTACGTTAATTAAACGTACCTTATTATTTAATTCATACATATGTTTCGTACTTTTATCTAAATATACGATAGAACCTTTGGCACCTTTCACAGCAGTATTTGCCTTATCTAACAGATATTTTGTTTTACCCTTTCCTTTTCTGCCTGCTATAATTTGAACCATAGCGATCTCCTCCTTTGGTGTTATTATTTAGTACTTTTACTTGACATCATTATAGTATAAATATCTGAAAAGTACAAGAATTAATTCAATATTTTCTGAATTAATATTTCCATTTGTGAATATAAAGTGTCTTTATCTGCTGCTTTCATCCCAATCGCAATATAATTCTTGCCCTTTGCATCTTGCAAAAACAATGAAAGACAACAACCTGCACTTGCAGTGGTTCCTGTCTTGCCTCCTAAAACAGTAATTCCACTAGGCATTTCTCTGTCTCCATTTAAATATAAAATGGTTGAAGTATAGGTCTCTTTGTCTACAGAGCCCTTTTCATTTTTATAAATAGAATCAAAACTTTTATGACTTATAATATTCATAAATTCCTCATTTTGCATTAAATGATTCATAATAATATAAAGGTCATATACTGTTGTATAGTGGTTAAAATCCGATATTCCACTTGCATTCGTAAAATGAGTATCGACACAACCAAGCTTTCCTATTGTCTGATTCATAAGCTTTGCAAAAGATTTAATATTTCCTGAACATTCCATCGCTAATACATTAGCAGCATCAACTCCTGATGAAAGTAACATTCCATATAATAATTGTTCAACAGTTAATTTATCACCAATTCTAAGACCTACTGTTGATGCATTTGAAAGGTCTTTAATTGCTTTAGGAGAAACTACAATTTCTTTATCTAAATCCATATTTTCTAGAATAGTAAGTGCAGTAGCAAGCATCGTAATACTTGCTGGATACACTCTTTCATACGCATTTTTAGAAACAAGTAATTTTTGCTCGTTTGTATTTACTAAAAGTGCTGCATATAAGGAATCTATCTTTTCTGAATCAGTGTCCTGTTCTATAACCACTAAATCCTCTCCTAATAATTTTCCTCGCTCTGGTGATAAAATATCTATTGAAAAAGTTTCTTTTGAATTAATACTTAATTGCTCAATTTTATTTTGGCAACCTGTAAAAAATATACAAGCAACCAAAACCAAAGATAAAATCTGTTTATTTATAAGCATCTCTCCACTCTAAATCGCCATGCTCTAATGCTTTAATTGCAAGTTCAGCAGTAGCTAAATTTGTAGCTAATGGAATATTATGCATATCACAGATTTTAACTACATTATTAACATTGGGTTCATGTACCTTGGGTGATAATGGATCTCTTAAAAAAATCACTAAGTCTATCATATTCTGCTCAATATGAGCCGATAGTTGTTGTTCTCCTCCTAAATGTCCATCTAAAAATTTATGAACATTTAAATTGGTTACATCCTCAATTAATCTTCCTGTTGTCCCTGTTGCATATAATTCGTTTTTGCTTAAGATTCCTCTATAAGCAATACAAAAATTCTGCATAAGTTTTTTCTTTGAATCGTGTGCAATCAAACCGATATTCATATATAACCCTCCTTACATTTTCAAAAACACCTAAAGTATTTCCGTCCTTCGTTGCATTCCTACATTAAATACTACCCCCATGCCCATAAACACGCTGACAAGCGAGCTTAATCCGGCACTTATGAATGGGAGGGGAAGTCCCGTATTAGGTAATAAAAATGTCGCAACACCTACATTGACAAAGCTTTGGAAAGATATTAATGCTGCCATGCCAATGCAAATTAATCTACCAGATAAATCTCTTGCTCTTACTGCCATTACAATACATTCTAATACAACTAAACATAGAATAATAAGAATTAGGCAACTTCCAATAAATCCTAGTTCTTCACCAACAACGGCAAAGATAAAGTCGGTATCTTGTTCCATTAGGAAATTACTGTTTTTAACAGAGTCCATGCCCTGATTAAATAATCCCTTACCATGAACTTGACCGGAACCTATAGCCATAACAGAGTTTTCTTGTTGCGTGGCTAAATCACTATATAAACTAGGATTCTTAAAAGAAAGAATTCTATTAATCTGATACTGCTCTAATACTCCATTAAAGAAGCCAGTTTCCAAAAAATGAAAGAAAATTAAAATTGCTGGAACCGCAACTGCTAAGGCACCTAATACCCATTTATAGCTTAGTTTCGCAGTATAAATCATTACTAAGAAAATAAACGTCAATACCAATGAAGACGATAAATCTGGTTCTTTACAAATTAGTAAAAATGGTATTCCAAATAATACTGCTGTTAACGCAACCGTGGATAATGAACTAATCTTATCTTGTATTAGTTCAAAAAACATCGCAAAAAACATTAAAATCCCAACTTTCCCAAGTTCAGATGGCTGGATTTGAACGCCTACATCAATCCAACGTCTTGCTCCTGTTCCTGCTGCTGTTCCAAGTGGTGTATAAATCAATGCTAATAAAATATTAGTTCCAATATAAACAAATACAAAGTTTTTCATAATCCAATGATAATCTACTAACGATAACACAATCATACAAAATGCACCAATCGCAACACCCATAATCTGCTTTGATGCTGTATTCTCTCCTGTATTCATCGTAGCACTTTGGATAATTAAAATTCCCATTACAGATAAAATCGCAATGTAGATAAACAGACGAATATTAAAATATCGAAATTTGTAATTTCTAAAATTAAAAATACTATTCATACTTTAATTATTCCCAGTATTTCCCTTTTTAATATCCTTAATCGGAATATTAGCAAACAAAGTAGGTACGGTTTGCTTATTTCCATCAATATCTGTATTTGTAATTTGAATATCTATTTCGTCTGTATTAATATCCATATATTTGGATATCACTTTTATGATATCGTCTCGAATTGCCTGCATAATCTCAGGCGAACAACTTGTTCGATCAGATACCAATAGTAATTGTAATCTATCTTTTGCGACTGTTCCAGATGGTTGTTTTCGTCTAAACAAATCTAAAATATTCATATCGCTCTCTCCTATTTACCTGAAAGAAATTCTTTTAGACGTGCAAAAAAACCTGTTTCTGCTTCTAATTTCATAAGAGGAACTTCTGTTCCTTCTACTCGTTTTGCAATATTCATGTATGCAGTTCCAGCTAACGTATTACTTCCAACTAACGGTTCACCTTGGTTACTAGAAATGACGATATTCTCATCATCTGGAACGGCTCCAATTAAAGGAATTGCTAACACATCAATCACATCATTAATGCTCAACATTTCACCTTTTTTAACTAAATCCATACGAATACGATTGACAACCAATTCATTTTTACGAATACCGTTGGCTTCTAATAATCCAATAATTCGATCTGCATCACGAATTGCGGAAACTTCTGGGGTTGTAACGACTAAAGAGCGGTCAGCTCCGGCAATTGCATTTTTAAATCCCTGTTCGATACCCGCTGGACAATCTAATAATACATAATCAAACTCTTCACGAAGCTGGTTGGTAAGTTCAAGCATCTGTTCTGGAGAAACAGCGGTTTTTTCTCTTGTCTGTGCACAAGGAAGTAAAAATAAATTGTCAAATCTTTTGTCTTTTATTAACGCTTGCTTTAAGCGACATTTTCCTTCTACTACATCGACTAACGTATATACAATACGATTTTCTAATCCCAAAATCAAATCTAGGTTTCTTAACCCAATATCAGTGTCTACTAAAATTACTTTTTTACCCAACATAGCTAAACCCGTTCCTACATTGGCTGTCGTTGTTGTTTTACCAACGCCTCCTTTTCCGGATGTAATAACAATTACTTCGCTCATTACGCTACCCCCTTTTCTCATAAAGAGATTATAACATAAATACAATACTTGTGTCATGCTTTTATGTTATATTTTTATGTTTTGAATTAAGTTTTTTGATATAGGTTCTATGCAAATGTCTTCATTTTTCATAAAAGCCATAAGTGGAACCCCTGCATGAGACTCTAATGTCTCATTTGAACAACTAGCTACAATGTCTGCAATTCGAATTTGTGTAGGAACCATTTCTAAAGCAATTACAAAAGCTTCACGATTCCCTAAAATTCCAGCGTTAGCAACGCCTTTTAATGTACCAAGTACAATGACGTTGCCACCTGCCATAATGCTAGCACCTGGATTGACATCTCCAATCACTACCACACTTCCATCGGATTCTAAAACTTGTCCAGAACGAAGCGTCCCTCTATAGAACACCTCTTTAGGTGACTCTTGTTCTTGCGGTTTTATATTTTTTAACTCGTCTAGTTTTTGTTCTAATAAGACACGCTCTTTATAAAGAGCTTCTTTCTCTTCATTTGAATCTACAAGATATAAAACTTCAATGTTAGAATTTTCAATCATGACATCTAATAATTCTTGTTCTTGCCACTCTTCTAACTGTCTGCCAGTTAATGTAACTGCCATCTGTGTATTCTTTAAAAACGACGAAGACTCTTTAAATTTACTAGCTACTTTTTCTTTTAATTTATCAAAAGGAACATCTGGATTTAAAACTACAGTCAAGCCATAGATATTATTACTCATACTTCCCTTTATTACAACTGCCTGCTTCATCTGTGAATTTAGCCTCCTAGCCTAATCATCCAATGTTGTTCCTGCGATATTTGAACCATCTTGGTCTAAGATATCATCTAATTTTTGGTCTGTAAAATAGTATTTCCATACATCCTTTGCTACTGATACGGAGTTCGCAGCAGTATATCCATAAGGAATGGATACGGAAATTGCAACTTCAGGATTATCATAAGGTGCAAAACTAATAAAGTTTGCATGGTTACCTCTCTTCTTATTCTCCTGTGCTGTACCAGTCTTTCCTGCAACCTTTACCGATGGAATTTCATTAAACCAGCTTCTGTACTGTCTACTATTATTTACTACATCGTACATACCTTCCCAAACCGTGTTCCACTGGCTATCAGTAAAATCTAATTCTCTAACAATCTTTTGTTTATATTTTTTCTTCGTTTTACCTTCACTATCTGTTGTTTTCTTTACAAGATTTAACTGTTGAACATCGCCTCGACTAGCAAGTGCTAATAAATAACGATTCATCTGTGTATTTGTATACGCATGAGAACCTTGACCAATCGAAGATTGAACGGGGTCATTTTGTGTCACATGAGGAGCAGCTTCTGAAAGCTGAATCCCTGTTTTTTCTCCAAGTCCAAACATCTCTGAATACTTTTGAATCGTCTTAAGTCCTAATACGGAGCTATATTTTCCTTTTGAATTTTGACTCAAACGATATCCAACTTCACAGAAGAAATAGTTACAAGATTTCTCTAATGCACCTTGAATGTTCAACGTACCATGGCTTGATGGTGAAATTGCACATTTTACTCGTATATTTGACTTATCAAATATACCATTTGGTGCTGCGGTAATCGTAGACCCAGTATTAATAACTCCCTCTCCAAGACCTGCAAATGCAGTAATCATCTTAAAGATAGAACCTGGTGCAATCTTAGTTTGTGTTGCACGATTATATAATGGTGCAGATAAATCTATATTTAATTCTCTTAAATAGGAATTATCCGTTGTAATCTTATTATTGTCATAGCTTGGATAAGAAACAAGTGCTAATACTTCACCACTGTTAACATCAGTGATTACTACTGAACCAGAACAAGGGTCAAGCGCAATCTGTGCTGGTGTTAATTCAATATTTCTAATCTTCTTCTTAATAAAATTGTAGGCATAGACTTCACCATTACTCTTTAATCGGTTGTATTCACTTTCATCATAAGCTAAAACAGATTGGTCAAATAAAGCTAAACACAATTCTCTACCAGTAACTTCACCATTTTTAATTAAGTATTTATAAACTTCTTTATTAAAATCAGAATCATTCTTTAAATTATCTTCAATCAATGTAATCAACTTATCAAATGCTTCATCGGTATTTGAATATTTACTAGATAAATCTAATTTGGTAACATCTACCCATGAATTACTCAGTGCATAAACTAAGAAATCGTGGAAACTAATACTATCATTTTCCCAATTTTTATAAGTACGGTCAGATGTATCGATTTTATCGGTTAATAAAATCCCTTCATTCTTTAACATCTGATAGGTATAACTAATATAGCCTTGTTCTTCTTCACTATAAGAATCATTACTCTTATCTGCTTCATTTAAAAGAATTTCACGTATTCTTTTAATTGCCTCTGTCCTACGTGATTTAAACTTACTATAAATTCCCTTTTCAATATCCGTTGCTTCATCTGAATTAAAATGAGCCATTGACAATACATTATTATTGATTAATTGGAAATATACATCTTTTACTGGAATTTTAATTTGAGAAGCTACGGTATTTTCCTTTACTTCAAAGTTTCCCATAATAATTTTAGAAACTAAAATACCTGCTAAATGCTGCTCTAAAATTGCATAAGTAGCCTTTGTAAGGTCAGCATCAATTGTCAAATAAACGTCATTTCCAGCCTTTGATTGCTTCTCATCTAAAACCTCAACTAAAGTACCTAATCGATCAATATTAATGGTTTTACTTCCCTTTGTTCCCTTTAACGTACTCTCCATTGAATATTCAATACCAGACTTACCTACAACATCAGAGGATGAATAGGTACTATCTTTTTCTTTAAGCGTCTTTAATTCTTCTTGGGATACCGTTCCTGTATAACCAATAATATGTGAATAATACTTGGCATCCTTATATTTTCTTACTGGCTGTTGCTCAATTGATACACCAAGTAAATCATATTGGTGTTCCATAATATCAGATACGGTTTCATCAGAAACATCAATGGCAATCGATGTAGGCATATATTTTTTATAACGATTTAATGCTAGTCCATATCGAATATTAATCATCTTAAGCTTCATCTCATCAGAAACCTCATAGGTTTCTTTTTTATACTTATCTTTATAACCGATACCATAACGTTCGGTTAACGTATCAATGACTTCTTTTGCTGTATAATCACTTGCAGTTTTACCATCTTTCTCATTAGCGTTGTAATCATCATCACCATAGATATCTTTTAAAAAACGGACCAATCCTGATTCCGTCGTTGTTGTAAATACATACTCTCCACTATCATCAAGGTCAATTGATAACACCGAGTTAACGGTCTCACCATGAGAATCTAGAATTTCTACTAAACGCTTAATCATAAGATTTCTTTCATAAGCGTTATAATCACCTTTATCAATTAACTCAACATTATAAGCAAGTTTATTATAGGCAAGTACCTTGCCATTTCGGTCATAAATTTCACCTCTCGTATAATCTGTATCAACAGTTACCGTTGTCTTTTCGGTATAACTTTCTTGATAACTATCACCTTGTATAACTTGTAGATAAAACAAACGATTGATTAATGCA
Organism: uncultured Lachnospiraceae bacterium; assembly: GCA_902496125.1. Lineage (GTDB taxonomy): Bacteria > Bacillota > Clostridia > Lachnospirales > Lachnospiraceae > TWA4. The sequence goes on along the minus strand of CABUZU010000049.1, from coordinate 841 downwards.
ACAAACATTGCCACTAATAAAATACTAACAACTAATATACGAGATGTAAAAATCTTTTTTAGCATAAAACCTGCTGATTCAAAAAAATCTCTAATCAATTTCTTGACCTCTCTCCTTATCCCATACCGAAACTTTCTCAATTAATATTACTTGTAATCTAAATAATACTAATGAGAAAATAACCGTACAAAGTGCTTCTGGTATGATAATATTTTTTAAATAAAATGGAAAATTTAAACGATTGCGAAGTGCAAAACTAAAAACAAATATATAAACTCCCATTAAAAAATCACTACCAGCAGTAAGTGCTGAAGGTACAATAAAGTTATCATAGTTATAGGACCTATGAAACATCCCATTCATTACGCCTAAGTACATATATGGAAGTGTATAATACCCAATATTAGAAGCATATACCATATCCATCATCAGCCCTTCCATTAGTCCTGCTACAAGTCCTGCTCGTTTTCCCCAACAAAGTCCAAATCCCATAATGGATAAAATTAAAAGATTCGGAGTAATTTTTAAAATAGAAAATTCATTAAAAAAATTATTCTGTATATAAAACATTAAAAGGATAAAGCAAAACATTGAGCCATATCGTTTCATCCCATTCACCTCCTACATTAGTTCTTTGATTCGATATCTTTTCCTGTGTCTTTTAATGTGGTAATGACTAACACCGTATCTAAGTGTTCAAAATCCACAGCAGGAACTAATGTACCAGATTGAGACATATTATTAGAATCTACTTCTACTTTATCAATATATCCAATTAAGATTCCTCCAAGATACTTCGTACTAATATTAGAAGTTACTACGGTTTCACCCGTTTTTACTT
>CABUZU010000048.1 GCA_902496125.1 uncultured Lachnospiraceae bacterium | reverse complement strand
TTCAATTCTGAATCATAGTAATATGGTCCAATGTCATCAATAAAAGTTTCTACACCTTCTGGAGCTTGATTGGTATCTAAATAAATTTTATCATGATAACCTTCGGTATCGATATTCCAAATTTTATTGAAATCCCAACCTGCGTCGGCGTAGGTAGATTTTTGCTTTAATTCTTTACCTGTACATTCTGTAGATAATTCTGCACTTTTCTGTGTTATAGAACTTGATATTGAACTTCCGTCAAGTGTATATATAATTGAACCTTTTTTACAAAAATTATCTTTTTCTGAATCAACTGTTTTATATAATTCCCCTTCAATACCATCTGATATAAAATATTGATTTTTAACCAATATATTATAAATTCTAGGTTGATATACTTCTGTATCATAAAGAAGTGCTAATCCTATACCATCTACATGACATATACTTGCAGCTTTATCAATATTGATGTCTACTGCAACTAAACAATCGTGCATCATAAAATCAGGATAAGGAATTTCTCCCATTAATATTTGCATATAGTAATCAAAATCATTAATATCTCCACCAAACATATTAACAAAACCACATATATCAAATCCACTCATTTCAGATGAAGCATGAATTTTACCTGTAACTGAACAATATGCCACTTTTCCACCTAAAACATATGCCATTGGAGCATATCCACCACAACTAGGGTTTTGAGTTAATTCTACATCCACATCAAGATTTAACTTTGTAACAACTGAATCTACTCCAATAGTATAAAATAGACCAGAACTAGCATCTCGATATCCACTTATTGTATAACCTTGACCATTAAAATAACCATTAAAAGTAGTACCTACTACCGTTCCAATATCATCATCTTTTTTAATATCAATATTTTGAGTTAATAAAACTTTCTTACCAGCATAATCATATTCAGAAAGAGAATTTCTAAATATTTTCAAATCATTTGTATCTGTAATCAAATATGCTCCTGCATCTTCATCCCATAATCCTTTATAAGATGTGTTTTCTTTCGCAAATACTGTTTGCATTGTAAATATCGAAGCAAAAATTACTAAAATTACAGTCAATAATATATAGTATCTCTTTTTTTTCATTACTTTACCACCTTTCATTTGTTATATATGAAAAGAAAAATACTTGTAAAATTTACGGTGTCAGCTATAAAAACTGGCACCGTTTATGTGATACTTAAAAATATTCTTTAATATACAATTTTATTTTAATTGATTGACAACTGTATCAACTACGGTTTGTTTTACTTGAACATTTTTAAGAGTATTATTTGCTAAAGTAATTTTTGCTGTAGCTGCACTAGTATTGTCTGGTAACCATTTTACTAATGCATCTTTATTTACTTTAACATAGTCTGTTCCATAATCACCTACACTAGAACTTGCATAAATAAATGGAGCAACCTGAGTCCAATTTGAACCTAAATATCCAGCATAACCAACATCCATTCCATTGAATGTAGACCATTCCATTCTAAGAGTATCGCCATTTGCAACTTTCGTAGACACTCCATAATATGGACCAACATTATTCTGTGCAATTAACCAACCAGAACCACCATTCTTAACTAAATCATTTTCAGTAAGCCAACCTATCTTTGCAATCTTACCATCAAATGTTGTATTTAAACTATATTGAGTTGATAAACTTGCTACCTGTGTTCCATATAAATAATCGCTCTGAGATGCTACATAATTAGTTGTATCTCCACTATCTTTAATAGATGAAATGTAATAGCAATTATAGCCTGCATTGTATGTAGCAGTAAAATTATTCTGTCCATATGCAGTCTTTAATACATCTAAAATGGTAATATCTGTGATACCATCATCTGGAGTCAATGCATCAGTTCCTCCCATAGCAGTTGCAACATCTGCTAAATTTACTTTTACAGGAGCTAAAACGTAGTCAATCGTTGATGCATCTTTCTTATAAGCAGCACTCTTTTCAATTGATACATACACACTACCAGTTGCGTTAGTTGGAGCTGCAACAGTATCACTGTCACTAGCTGCAAATGCAGTAGTTGCACCTGCCAATGATGTTAACCCCATCATACCTGCCAACGTTAAGACTGCCAATTTCTTCTGAATCATATACATGATCCTCCTTTCATTATTTTATTTTCCGACCTTTCTGCATTGAAAGCATTAATTCCCGGCGCCACCTTCGTACTTCCAAGCCAGATATAGCATCGTTGCTAATGTGCTCCGATTTCTATGTCAATAATTTTATCACATTCTTTACATTTAGGAAAGGAAGTAACTTTATCCGAAATAGCACCTATTCACTTATTTTTTATAGTAATTTTTACCAATATACCTTTATTTTGCTTTCACAGCCTTTACCTTCGAATAAGCCCCATAAACAAGCTTCTTATTCACCGTTCGATATGCGCGAACCTTATAATAATAAGTTTTCCCCTTTGTCAACTTCGTATTTTTATAAGAAGTGCTCTTTACCGTCTTTATCGCTTTATACTTTCCATTCTTACTTGTCGCACGATAAACCTTATAACCGGTTGCACCACTTACCTTACTCCACTTAACTGTCGCTTGTTTCTTACCAGCAGTCACACTCTTAAGCGTTACCTGTCCAAGTTTTGTAGTTACTTTCTTAGACGCACTATCCTTGCTATAAATAGTCGTGCCCCATTTACTACTCTTTGCTCTTACCTTGTAATAATAAGCGGTACCCGTTAAAGCTGTTTTATCTGTATAAGAAGTACCCGTTACACTCTTAAGCTTCTTAAAGTTTCCACTAGCTGTTTTACGATATACATCATAGCCGGTTGCGTTCTTATAAGCCTTCCAACTTACCTTTACGCTATTATAAGTCAAAGCCTTAACAGAAGCGGATGGAGTACCTGCCTTAAATGCAGTAATCTCTGGTTTTTCTTTTACTGTTACACTGCAACTTACATCTAATCCATTAATTGTCTTTGCATGAATCTTCGTTGTACCCTTGCCAACTCCTGTTACGACTCCATTCTTTACTGTAGCTATTGCCTTGTTGTCAGAAGACCAGTGAATAGTAGTCTTAGTGCCTGCTGGTGAAAGTGTACAAGTTAGTTTATCTATTTTACCCATCTCTAATGAAAGTTTCGTTTTATTTAATGCAATACTCTCTGGAAGAGCTGGAAGCTTATCTTCGTATTCTTTTAACTCATAGAGTGCATCGTTTACCTCATAACGAACTGCGTTCATCTTCGCCATCACTTCATTCGCATAAGCATAGGAATCGGCAAATCCATCAATTGCTTCCCAACGAGCCTTATCCTGATTAATCTTTGCCATATATTCAATAAGCTTGGATTTATCCGCTGTTGTATAATACTTCTTGTCCTTGCCATCCGATGTCATACTCTTATCCAATGTACCAGTAAGGTCTGCACCATAGCTTAGTGTAAACATATAGCGAACAACCTCTCCACCCTGTGGGAACATATTACCCATACCAAGTGGAACATATTCATTATTAATATAGTACATCCAACCAGAAGCACTTGTATAAGAGAACTCATACAAACCATTCTTATCATTACCACCTACTTTTAGATTCATATCTGTTAAAATATTCTTTACGCATTGTGGAATATTCTTAGAACCACAATCCACTCCGTTAATTCCTTGCAAATAATAGCCATAGCTTGAAGAGGTCGCACTCCAACTAATATTTCGCTCCTTAAGAACCTTCTCTAAGATATCTGCATAGGAATCTCCTTTCTTAAACTCTACAATCGTAGGTTCAACAATGAAATCCCCTCCTAACGCAAAACGTTCAACTGTAACGGTTAGCGTATTACTATCTGCTGCAAATACAGGCATTTTAATTGCAAAGAACAATGCCACCGTTAAAAGAAATAAAATGAACCTTAACTTTCTCTTCATATTGATCTTCCTTTCCTATTTTTTAAAATTATTCTAACATACGCTCTATCTTTTGGAAAGGAAGTAATTTTATCCAAAATAACACTTTTTAATCAATAATCGGGATATAAAAATATAATTTTTGGTGATAATACCTTACAAATGTCTTTCTCTGCCAATCTATTCTAACCATATTTTCTTTCACCCATCCTAAAAATGCGCATCTTGTCATCATACGAAAGATTTCTGCCATCTGTTTTTCATCGGATGGATTCTCTGTTTGAAATACGGCATATTTTCCTCCTACTAACGAAAAGACTTTCATATCCTTTGGCAATTGCTTTAAACTTCTTACAACAGGTCCTAATACATACTCGTATTTTTTCTCTCCTGTATTTTCATCGATAAATTCGTTCCACAGTGCTGCCTTATTTTCGATTCCAGTCTTTTTACACGCATAGTCTGTTCGTTTGATACTTTCAAAATCATTTCGAAACCAAAACTCTGCCATCTCAGGAATATTGGCTTCTTCTTCTGTATTAATTACTTTCGCAATTACGGTTAGTTTTCTTATTTTTTCAAATGTAATCTTTAATGATTTTTTATATTCATGATAATACTGTAATAAGTCAATCGATTCAAAGGACTTATCCCCTTTTCTAAGTGCTATATACTCTTTTACTGTGATTCCATAATAAAGTTTAAAGATATCCCTAAAACTTCTATCCGAATAATAGAAAATCTTTGAAAGGTTTTTTGCTGTTAATTCTTCTGAAATATGTTTATCAATATATTTTGTCCACTCTTCAATTCCATATCGTTTCTCATTTTCAATCATTCCATCTTCTGGTAAAATTGGAAAATAAACATAGATTTTTTCTTCATCAAATTTTTGATAAAGAAAGCCCATCTGATTTTGCTTTACATCATTTACTATCTTCCATTCTTTTCGAATATATCTCATAAGGAGTCTTGAAAGATTAGCTGTCTCTTTATGTGTTTTGGGTCTTTTACAGGAAAAGACGGCATAGTACATACCTGGAATTGTAGCTTTTACATAATCTTTTGGTACTTTCTCTTTGAACTTAATAGAAGAACCATAAACATAATAAAGACCATAGTTGAGATTCTCATCATGCCAACAAAATCCATAATGTTCTCCTAGTTCATCTAAATCAACATTCTCTAATGAATGGTCAAACACATAAGCACTGGTTTCAATTAGATATTCAATGATATCGGTACACTCTTCCTCGCCTTCCATATAGCTTGGATAGCCTATGACAGTCATATCTTCTGTCCAAACATATTTTAAATCAATCGGTGTCCCAAATAATTTTTTTCTGACTGGCATATGGGGAATTGGTCTATGTTCTTTTTGAAAAGTTGTTGGGCAGACTCCAAATTCTTTTCGAAAAGCTTTGGAAAAGCTTGCTGCATTTGCATAGCCAAAAAACTCTAATTCGGTTCTTTCAAATCGATTCTTAGGATATAAAACTTGTAGTGCAATATCTCTCATCTTTAACTTTGCATAATATTTTAAAAATGGAAGTTCAAAATATTCTTGAAATATTCTCTCAAAGTATCGCTTACTGTGACCAAATTCTTCTGCTACCTGTTTCAGTGTCAGATTTTCATTCACATTATTTTTTACATAATACAAGATTTTTTCCATCTTTATCATCTTATCTTTTTGTTTCATCTTACTCTTACCTTCACTTTATTCTCTAAATGCACAATCTTACTCTGCCTATATCCATTAAACTCTACAGTTACATTAAAATATCTTACATATTCTTTCTGATAAATCGCATCATCTGGAATCTCAAATTTTACCTGTACTTTCTGATTGCTTAACTGTTGCAGGCTTCGACATACTGCCTTACCATCTGCCTTATCAACTATTTTTCCTTCTTGTTGTTCATAATAACGAGCAGTTACGATTCCTTCTTCGATTATCGGTGCATCGATAAATTCTTTTACATTCTTTTTATAGTACTTGCCGTTAAATCCATCGGCATCGATTTTTACAACATAGTTGTGATCACTGTCGCTATATTCTAGTCGCTTTCCATCTTGTGTAACTTGTATTTCGCTCATCGTCTTTGTATTGGCTTTCATATTATTTAAGATATTGTCTGCAATGAATTGTTTCGTTGTCACTGCCTGTACATCAGAATAAGTTAGAATCGTACTAGAAATACAAGTCATAACCGCAACCATGAATATACCAATTAGTGCAAAAGTCACGACCATTTCAACTAAGGTAGTACCGGACTTATTTGCTAAAATCTTTTTTATCAATTAATTTCCCTCGCTTTTGTTCGAAAATAAATGTAACTTCATTCCATCAAAGTCTTTTACGATTTCATAGCCTTGTATCTTAAAGCTATTGCCATTTCCATCGCGAAAGACTTCATTATAAGAATTTATGCTTTTGGTATCTGACTTCCCATCCATTACATCTTTGATGATTTCTTGGGTTTTGTTTCGATAATCCTTCGTTCTCATCTGCATTTGACTAGACAGATGAATTGCCCCTGAAACCATCGCCATACAAAGCATTAACACAGTAAAAGCCACTAGGACTTCTACCATCGTTACTCCATCTTTCTTTTTTAACATTTGTCTAATCACTATTTTTCACCTTGTATACCTTTACTAACTGATATTGTCCGTCTGTATCTTGTCTATAATCGTATTTCGTTATCACTTTAGCATCTTCATATTGTATTATCACATAGACGAAAATCTCATCATCCTCTTCTTTCTTTGATAGGGTTATCGTAATTCTTTCATCTGATGCATGAAATTCCATCTGATTTTCTTTACTAGGAATGAATTTTTTTATAATAAAGTCTTGTAACCCTTGCTGGTCTTGTAGCATCTCGCTAAAGGATAGTGCCTGTTCTTCATTCTGAAACTGTGTGCGTTCATTGACTGCGGATGCATGAAGCTGTCCAACGGCATAAAGAAGGGATAGGCATACTGCCATCATGACCGCCATTGCACATAGTACCATAATCATGGCGACTCCTTTTTGATTTTTTCTCATGACATCCCTCCTCCCGCATTCATACTTTCTTGTTGAATATAATCGACATAAAATTCATAGGCTTCTTTCGGAGTTTCAAATTCTTTATCGGTAATATAATTTATTTTCGTGGACTCGGTTAGTAGTGGTGTAAGAGGAATCTGGCCCATCGTATACTTACACTGTGTATCTCCTACCTGTGCATTGGTAATTGCATAAGATGTATTGTCTGAAGCAATCTTACCAAAGTTTGCGCACTGGGTAAAATAAGCCTGTGTCTTTAAATTGGCAATTCCTGCTGTGCTATCTGAGGTGATGGTAGCAAAATTATGGCAATTGACAAAACTAGTTCCACAACCGACGGATATTCCTGCTGCTTTACTGGTTGCCGTAATCGTTCCTTGATTGATACAACCCATTAGCTGCATGGATACGCCTTCACCTGTTAGGATTCCTGCGGCTTTATTTCCAACAATTTCCCCATAGTTTCTACAATTTCGAATCGTTCCACCATAGTACTTAACATTTGAAATAATTCCTGCCGCCTTTCCATCTTTATTTTCAACCTTGCCTAAATTATAGCATTTTTCTAAGATCCAAGAATTAGAACTTGTAACTTCTTGACTGCCAATAATTCCTGACTGCATAACGGTGGCTTGGTTTACAAGCTCTGAGTTTTCTAATCCACTCTTATTTACACCAATCATTCCTGCACTGATGCCTTTGGAGGTCAATTTCCATTTTTTACCCGTAATGCACTGTTTTACGGTGCCGTCTTGTCCATTCTCTCCTACAATACCACCAAGGGTTCCTTCTTTTGTCACTTCAAATAAATAGACTCCTGTGTCTAAACTAGCATCGTTGGTAAAATCAGGGATTCTTGTAATATCGGATTCTAATGCACTTAGTGCTCCACCGATAAATTCCCAACTTCTAGTCGCACCACAATTTGCAATACTGCCATTATTTAGTCCTGCAATCCCACCTAATCGTCCTTGTTCAATGGAAATCTTAGACTCTTTGTTTGCAACAAGAATGGAAGTTTCAATGCTTCTATTATTTCTTCCTACTATTCCACCTATAGTAGAGGTTCCAGTTGCCTGTAAGGCTTCTAATTGTACAGTACAATTAATAACACCACCGTCATTCTCGCCAACAATTCCACCTACCACTTCTGTATTGGTTACGCTCATACTTCCTGTATAGGTAGTATCACTAATTTCAAAACTATTCGTTGCTGCAATTCCACCTAAATTTGTGATCGATTTTAAATCGTTAAAATCAAAGGTAACGTTACAGCAGATAATCATTCCTTGATTATCTGCTGTAATCCCACCTAGGTTTTCGATACCATCTGTTTTTAATGAAACTTGATTGCCTACCGTACATTCGCTAATCGAACCAATATTGGTTCCTACTAGGATACCGATGTTTTTACCTGATAGCTGTAAGGTATCTTCTACTCCAATTTCACAAGATAGAATCTTGCCACCATTGTTAATTCCACAGATTCCACCAACTACTCCTTCCTTCGAACCGATATCGGCATAATTTTTACACTCAGAAATTTTTGATTCCTGTGGCGTTTTAGAAATAATGCCACCGACTGGTCCTGACTTACTGTAAACCTTACCATAGTTTATCGTATTAGAAATCTCAAGTGTATATTGGACATCAACTTCTATTGGAGGTAAATCTGATAGGCTTAGCGTACTTACCTCATCATCTTCACTCGTCTTTTCTGCTACAAAACCTACAATTCCTCCAGCCAAACCATTTGCATTAATTTCCATATGGTTGGTGCTATCTTTTATCACGGCCAAACCTTGTTGACTACCAAAAATTCCACCAACATGGTCTTGTGCCGTAATTACACCTTTGTCTACAGATGCTTGTATCGTAATGGCTTTCGTGACATCGATATTGTTTTCGCCAATCACACCGCCGACATTGTTTCCGCCTTCCATGCTTTCACAAGAAACTTCAATTGGATTTTCAAAAATCGTTGCAGAGGTATTCTTGCCAATATAGCCTCCGATATCATCACCTGTTCCAATGACTTTTTTAACAAAGAGCTTGGACTTAAGCTCAATCTCTCCTGCTGCATCATTAAATCCAACTAAACCACCCACATTATTCATTCCAATAACACTTTGGATGCCCTGCTTTTGACTAAAAACAATTTTGCCATCCTTGTTATAGCCAACCAATCCACCGACATTATCTCCTCTTGCTTCTACGCTGCCTTCATTGACACAGCCCTCAATGATACCACCTTGATTGATTCCTGCAATACTGCCCATTCCTGACTGCTTACTCTCTTTTAAGGTTGCACTCATTGTAGTTTTCGAATCAATTGTGACACCAGAAATCGTTCCTTCATTGGTACTACATAGTAAGGCGACTCCATTTAGGGTATCTACTTCACTATAGATGTTACAATTTTTAAAATAGATATTTTGAATACTTCCATCATTTCTCGTAAACATCGCAAGATTTGTTGCTTCATTTTTAAATTCTAATTTATTATTATCACTATAACGGACTTCGGATAGACTTCCTAGTTCTAGGTTTTTAATGCTCTTATGATTTCCATCAAAGGTCCAGTTTTTATCAAACTTCGTATCAATGGTTGGGAATTGGGCAGATTTCTCCCATTTCTTTAGACGTAGGGCACCGCCTTCTTCGGTCTTTAGTTCATAGATGATGGCATCCTTCCAATCTAAATCGTTTAACAGTTTAAAGCTTGTCTTATTTTTCTTATCGTTATAATAGCGAATGTTATTTAAATGTCTAAAATTTGCGATTTCTACAACCTTATCCTCTGTAATATTCGAATACAATGCACAAACCTCTTCACTCTTTCTTGGTTCTTCTGTCGTATAGTCAAATGTACCAAATTCGGAAATAAATTTCTTATAGGCCTCATCGGTTCTAGTCGCACTTCTATCATCAACCTCAAAAGGCTGTGCTTGAACAGTAGCATAAATATTATTGGAAGCATCTTCTTTCGTTAAAAATCTCGTAATGCTTAGGGTATCAATTTCCTGAAAGCTTTGATTTAATTGCAAAACCTGTGAAGATACCATTGCATCTAAGGTCAGGGTATAGGTCGTTCCATCATAGGTCAGGGGAAACTGGTACGTCTTCTTTCCCACCTCTAGGCTTGTTATTCCATCATAGTCTTTTTGATAGTCAATTCCTCTTAGCTTAATTGAAAATAGCAGTTTTTGATTTTTACTATAGACATCAATTTTATAAATGACGTCCCAATTTTGCAATTTGGAATTACTAGAAAACTTTAAGTCTAGGGTTTGATTATTTTCAATTTCTAGTGAAGTGACCTTTAACTTCTTTGGTGAAAGGCTTGCAACCTCGCCTACTTCTCCTAATGTATAGTAACCAAATACATGTTCTTTTCGATAGTTTACATTGCCACGAATCTGGGTTGCCTTTACCTGCTCACTATCACCAGTAATACTAATATCTCCACGTTCTCCACTTCGTAAAAACTGGTAGGTAAAGGAATCTGCCCAGGTTCCAACAAAGGTGGAATAGATTTGTCCGGCTTTTACATCTACCTCTAAAACAATTGCTCCATTTAACGCAGAGTCCTCATCCATACTAGAACTGAGTAAATCAAAAATTAATTTGGCTTGATTGCTTACTCTCTTTCCTTTACTATAGTCTAGATATTCGCCTCTTTTCGCACTTAGATAATAGATTCTATCATCAGTATTCTCACCTAAATAGTCCTTTGGAAGATTTTTAACCGATGAAACCTTCGTGCCTTCTTCTTTTACTTGTCCCATATAATCATCTAATGTATTTGTTGCATTTTTATTTGATAAAGCTGACTGTGCCGCTAAAAACGTAATCTTTGCATAACCTTCATCCTTTAGCCATTCAGAATTTTTTCTCCAAGATAAAATTCCCCATCCAGCAAGAGAAGCTAACATAACCATAATCGCCATAACCACTACTAATTCAATGAGTGTAAAGCCAGCTTGTTTTTTTAATTTTTTCACGTTTAATCTCCTTGGCTTTTTTTTAAGTATAACATGAAATCCTTGTAGCTTCTACCTATTATGGACTTTTTTCGTTAAAAAAAAGAGACGTGTTTACGCCTCTTTAAACTTCTTTCTTTTATAAATCGTACCATAAATCAATAATAAAATGGTTGCGGTTGCCCAAGAAATCGGGTAAACAATCGCTACGGTTTTTACTTCATGCCAAATGTTTAATAAGGCAAATAGTACGCTAACTCTTACAACGCAAAAGCTAAATACAGTAATAATCATCGGACCAAGAGCTTCTCCAATTCCTCTGATTTCTCCACTGAAGGTCTCCAGTATTGGATATAAAAAGTAAAATGGAAAGGCAATCCATGCAATCTGTGTACCATATTGGATGGCTGCTTCACTTGAGGTAAAGATACCAAATGCTTGCTTACTAAAGAACATTACAAATAAGCTAATCGCCTCTACCATAACTGCACCCATAACAAGGGATACTCTCACACCGCGTTTCATTCTCTTAATCTGATTTGCTCCATAGTTTTGTCCGACAAAGGAAACAACAGCTTGTCCCATTGCCATCGCAGGAAGATACATTAAAAGTTCAATCTTAAAGTAAGCAGTAAATGTTGTAATTGCATCTACACCAAAACTATTGATTTGACTCTGTACAATGATATTTGAAAACGTAATAATCATGGACTGAACACCAGCTGGAACACCGATTTTCATAATACGTAATAACAAATTAGAATCAAAAGCCTTAAAACAAGTAAAGAAATTTTCCTTTACCAGGGCATTATTGATTTTTACGACCATAATTAAGGCTGCTGTAGTCTGGGATAAAAAGGTTGCAATCGCTGCACCGGTAACACCCATATTGAGTCCAGCAATTAAAAATACATCAACGACCACATTGACAAATCCACCGATTATCTGAACAACCATCGGAGTTCTTGAATCGCCAATCGCTCTTGAAATTCCAGAAGTCAAATTGTAAAATACAATCCCTACCATACTCATCATATAAATACGAAGATAGATAAGGGCATGTTCAAAGACTTCTGCAGGGGTATTCATCAAATGTAAAAATGTAGGGGCAAAAATAATTCCAATTGCCATAAGCACAAGTCCACCGACAATTCCAAATACGAATACGGTCTGTACGAGTTTTTTTAGATTTTTTTCATCCTTACTGCCAAAAATATGGGCAGTGATTACATTAGTACCCACTGCCATACCTGTAAAAAATCCAATTAAACATGTAACAATCAGAGAACTTGAGCCAATTGCAGCTGTCGCATAAGTACCAGTATATTTACCTACTAAAATTAAGTCTACGGTATTATATAACTGTTGAATTAAACTACCAGCTAAAATTGGAATCATGAATAGAAATAAATTCTTAGCAATCTTACCTTCTGTTAAGGATACTTCTTTCATTCACACTCTCCTAAAATAAATGACATGCAACTTTATGCATATCTCCAACGTCTTTTAACTTTGGTTTTTCCTTCGTACACTTGTCCATACAATGTTCGCAACGATTCTGGAATGGGCATCCCGGTGGTACGTCAAGTGGACTTGGAATTTCACTTTCAATACTTTCAATTGGTTTTGAATAATCCATATTTAAATCAAAAATTGATGCCATCAGTGCTTTGGTATAAGGATGAACTGCATTCTCACCAAGGCCTTTACCAGGTAAGACTTCTACAATGTTTCCAAGATACATAACAGCGACTTGATGGGCCATCTGTCCCATTAGAGAAATATCATGGCAAATAAATCCAATGGAAATATTTTTTTCTTTTTGAAGTTTTACGATTAATTCAATAACTGTTTTTTGAACGGATACGTCTAACGCTGAGGTAGACTCATCACACATAATTAATTCGGGTTCTAGAGTTAGGGCTCTTGCGATACCAATTCTTTGTCTTTGTCCACCGCTCATGTTATGGGGGTAGCGGTCTGCAAAATCACCTGGTAATTCAACAAGCTCTAAATATTTTCTAGCGACTGCATCTTTTTCGCTCTTTTTAATCTTCTTAAAATTTAAAAGAGGTTCGCAGATGATATCGCGGATTTTCATTTTTGGATTGAACGCAGCAGATGGATCCTGAAATACCATCTGAATATGCTGACGATTCTGGCGAAGCTTCTCGCCTTTTAACTTGGTAAGGTCTTCTCCATGGAAAAGAACTTCCCCTTCTGTTGGCTGTTCTAACTGTACAATCATTTTCATAAATGTACTCTTTCCGCAACCACTCTCTCCTACAATACCTAAGGTTTCACCTTTATAAAATTGTAATGAAATATCCTCACAAGCAGTTAATGTACGATTGTTGGAAGCAGGAAACTTTTTTGTTAAATGTTTTGTCTCTAAAACAAGTTCTCTTTGTTTACTCATAACGTTCTCCCTCCAATGTTGGTACACAACTTAATAAATTCTTGGTATAGTCATCTGTTGGATGATTTAAGATCGTCTCTCGATCTCCAGCATCCACTACCTTACCATTTTTCATAACCACAATTTTATCAGACATATAAGCAGCTACACCTAAGTTATGAGTTACGATGATGATACTTGTGCCGAACTGATCTCTAAGTTCCATCATCTGTCTAACAATCTGTGCCTGTGTTGTTACATCAAGTGCAGATGTTGGCTCATCGGCAAGTAAAAGCTTTGGCTGGAATGTCATAGCCATTGCAATACCTACACGCTGTCTCATACCACCACTTAATTGGAATGGATAACTATTCATAATGTTATCACCACTTGGAAGACGCATCTTCTCAAGCATTTCAACACCTTTCCTCCAAGCATCCTTCTTAGAAATATTTTCATGAGTACGGATATACTCTACAAACTGAGGACCAATTTTACGAGTGGGATTAATCATTGCTCCAGAATCCTG
>CABUZU010000047.1 GCA_902496125.1 uncultured Lachnospiraceae bacterium | reverse complement strand
GTCCATTTTCTTCATTGCAAAGACGGATAAAGGCATTCGAAACCTGTCCAAAGTTTTGTCTTCTGTTTTCTGCATCATAAATGGTTACTGTAAAGGCAATCTTAGAAATATTAGCTGGAACTAAAGATAAATCTACTTTAATCTGTTCATCATCACCTTCACCAGCTCCTGTACGGTTATCACCCATAGACTGTACACTGCCTAATGGGTCTTTTAAATTACCATAAAATATAAAATCTTCTGACTTTGTCACTTTGCCATTATCACCTAACATAAATGCTGCTGCGTCTAAGTCAAATTCTGAACCGGTATCAAACGCATTGACATCCCATCCAAGTCCTACCATAATCTTCTTTAAACCTGGATTGTCTTTTGTTAAACTTACTTTTTGTCCTTTTGATAAATTAACTGGCATATGAATTCCTCCTAATATTCCTATTTATTTTTAACAATTACGCTACTTCAATTCCATAATGACCGCAAAGTGCTGCAAGTCCACCCTGGAATCCACTACCAATAGCATTAAATTTCCATTGTCCATTGTGTTTATATAATTCACCTACAACTACCGCAGTCTCGATTGAAAAATCTTCTGCTAAGTCATAACGAATAAGCTCTGAATCGGTCGTTTCATCGACAATACGAATAAACGCATTCGAAACCTGTCCAAAATTTTGTCTTCTTACATCTGCATCATAAATGGTTACCGTAAAGGCAATTTTAGAGACATTTTCTGGAATCTTTGTTAAATCGATAAGAATCTGTTCGTCATCTCCAGCACCACTACCAGTTAAGTTATCTCCCATATGCTTTACAGCGCCACTTCCATGTTCCAGATTTCCATAAAAGATAAATTCTTTTTCTGTTGGGCATTTGCCATTATCACCTAGCATAAATGCTGCTGCATCTAAGTCAAAATCAGCACCGGTATCAAACGCATTGACATCCCATCCAAGTCCTACCATAATCTTTTTAAGACTAGGATTTCCTTTCGTTAAATCTACTTTTTGTCCTTTGGATAAATTAATAGGCATAATCTATTTCCTCCTGTATCCATTATTTCTTCTTATTTGGCATATGATACATCTTGTTAAACTCTGTTTTGATATTCTCAAGACGTGCCCTATCTTCAATACGTTGCTTTTTCGCATTTTCTTGAATCTGTCTCGTCTCTTCAATACCATCTACAATGGTCTTCCAAGTTGTTTCTAGTGTTTCAATCTTAATCGAACTGCCTGCTACCATCTGTGCAGTCATCTTCGACTGATTTACTGTATTTTGAGCATTTTTAATTAACATCTCATTGGTCTTCTCATCTAATGCTTGCAGTGCATCCGCTTGAATCTTTTGACGTTTTAGCATAATTGCCTGTGCTAAGGACTGTTTAAATACTGGTAATGTAATAATAAAGGCTGAATTAATCTTTCTTACAAGATTCATATTGCTAAATGCCATTGTCTTAATCATTGGAATCGACTGCATTGCAACACTTTCTGCGGTTCGAAGGTCTTGAGTTCGCTGCTCTAGCATCATAAGAGCCTGCTGCAAAGTCTGAATTTCAAACTGAATCGAATTGTCACCTGTTGCTTCAAAATCAGCCTGTCTTTGTGCAATATAGGCTTCTATTTCCTTACAACCTTGTTCCCCTGCTAAAATATATTTTACCAATTCATGATAATATCCCACGTTGGCATCAAACATCTGGTTTAGCTTACGATTGGACTGTTTAATTTCTTCCTCATACTGTTTAAGCTGTACATAGATTTTATCTACTTCTCCACCCATTGTTTGATATTTGGATAAAATTTTATCTAATTTCTTCTTAGCACCACCAAAGAACTTCTCTAAAAACTTCGGATTTTCTTTTAGTTCTTCGACATCAAACTTTGACATAATATTTGCTAATGTCTTTAACATCTCACTTGAATCATCAACTTGTGACATATTCATGCTATTTAAAACAACATCGGACGCTTTTGAAATTTCCTCTGCTGCCTCGGCACCAAATGAAACGATGGTTTCTAGATTATAGACATCCATTGTACTTGCAAGGTCGTCCACTTCCTTCGAACCTACTAGCTCCGTACTCATCTGTTGCCTATCTGAAACAATGTCATATTTTTCCACAACCTCTAGTTCTTCCTTCGGGTCTGGGATCTGTGCTTGTGTCGGTGTTGCAGTTGTCGTTGGTCTATTAAGATTAAGTCCCATATCAATTACCTCTCTTAAATATTCTATCACGCCATGAAAGGTGATTTTTATTTGCAGTACCGCTTTCTAAATTCGGTACACGTAAATCATAGATATATTCTCCTATCTGATGCTCTTCCATTAGCTTTTTATTAAAAAATCGACTTTCAATTTGATAACCAGTTGGAACAAAGAATACAATATCAAAACCAATTAGATTTAAAAATGCAACTAAAATGCTATCCTCTAATGAAATCGTCTGCTCCGTTGTCGCAACATAAATTAATTTTGGATTCTTCTTTGTAAAATCAAATCGTTGAATCATCTGTATGAGCTTTTTATTTAAATTTAAAACTGTTGCAATAATCGTATACTCGGTTCCATTCTCAAAGGTTCCCTGTATCGTTTTTTGATTAATTAAAAGCTCTAACTTGTCTAATAAATGCTCCTGTACCTCTTCTCGTAAAAATCCATAAGGATATTCTGGATGAGATTTTATTTTATTTTTTTGAAGTCGTCCATTTTTAAAGAACTCTACACATCTTCCCTTTAATGGATTATAGTCTGTCGAATGAATAAATGGTGCCTTCTGTATTACAAAAGTATCCTCCGTAATTAGCTTTCTAATATCTTGCCAATACTGATTTACATTTCCTTCCTTTACTCCTGATACCTTCGCAAAGATTACAGGAATATTTACCACATCATCTACTACGCTAAAATTCGGTCGATATTTTAACTCCTGATCCCATAAAATCGAAATCTCTTCATACATGGTAAGAAGGTCTAATGTATTTGCCTTCCTATATTGCCTGTTTCGATAGATTCCAGAATTATCATACATCAGGGTATCTAATTCTCTTTCTGCATGATAAGCAACGGTACCCATATGTAGATTACTTGTATCCGTTGGAAACTTATCTACATTTAATGAAGTCTCATAGTGAATTTCATAAAGCAATTTATCCTTTAAGCAACAAACCTCATTTAAATTTGGCACAAGGATTAATACATCAACTGGAAGCCTTGACAGTAGTTTTAAAAATAAGGCTTCATTCTCATTCTTACATCCACCTAGATAAATAAAACAACTAACAGCTGGCATCTTCCAACTTGCAAAAAGCTTCGATTGATAGCGTTTTATCCAACACAATAGATAGACAGCCTTATTTAGTAGCTTATTAATATTCATGCCCATAATTTTCGACTCTTCAAGCATTATATCAATAAATGCTTTATTTAACAAGAGTTGTAACTCAATATTAATAAAATCTTTAATATTTTGCGACAACTCATAGAGCATATATTCCACATCAGAATAATTTCTTCGTGGAATACGGTTAATCTCTTCCATTGTCGGAACTGGGATTTTTCCTTCTACTACAACAACCGAACGATTATTATTTTTTAACCCGGTATAAAACTGATAGAGCTTATTTAAATACGTAACCTTATCCTCTACCCCATAAATTCGATAAAAGCAATTATAGAAAAATCGCTTATCCTCTCCTCGTTGTGCCACAGGAACTTTAAAATCTTCTAACCCTTTCCCACTAATCCATGCATTCGTACAATTTGAAACATCTGGAAGTTTGCCGTACAATTTTTGAAGATTGTTCTTCTCTTCTCGTTCCTTTCTTAGTGTTTTTAAATTAAATCCCTTCGGAAAATCCACCATACCTGGTAACTCTAATGGATAGGATATTTGATTTTTAGCATCTAATTTCTGGTAACTTGCATCCTTATGATATTGCAATAAAACAATATCACATCCAGCATTTGACAAAATTGCAAGCAATTTTAATTCATAATTGCTAATCTCTCCTTCATACAAAATCTTTGGAATCTTGTTTTCTCCAAGCTGATTTACGATTCTTTCAAATTTATAATACAACCAACACATAAATTTAATATACGCGTTTTTAAGCATATTTTCGTTCTTGCCCTCACGCTTCATTGAATTTAGTGTATAATAAATAGAAGAAGCTACATTTTTCCTCTGATAGTTATTCATCCTTGGAAGCCACTTATAAAGGGCATCAAAGATAAATTTTTCATCCATTCTAAAATCCATCCCCATCATTTCACTATAGTAAGCTAAATTTTTCTCATCTGGATTTGGAATCTTGCCTTCAATAACAACCCCTGTTTTTCTTGCCATCTCATCATATTTTAAAATAAAGTTTTTAATTTCTTCATTATATCCATTGATACGATAAAAGTAAACACCTTTTTCTCTTCGATTATTAAAATCTAAAAAATAGTCTTCTGTATTTATTATTTTTTTATATTCAAACATTTTATTACCTACTATTTATAAATTTGTGTTATTATATCATTAGATGATATCACATAGGAGGGAAAAAATCAAATATGTCAAAAAAACAAAAGTTTAAATTTTTACTAAATATGCAGACTTTAGTGGATGAATTTGAAGAAGAACTCTTTACACTAGTGTTCTATCGAAAGAAAGACCGCGGTTGTCTTTTAGATGTGCAAATGTATCATACAGGAATTACCCTCTCCCCTGAATATGTTTACGTGATGACATCCGGCCAACTTCCACAAGACTTTCTATCCGATAGCAGTTGGGACGATTCCTTTTTAATTGTACTTGGTTCTTTACCAAAAGGACTAGACAATGGACAATACAATGTCATCTCTCTTCCAGAAGAAACGGATGCTTGGAAGGTTTATGATTTTGTCAAGCAAGTCTTTATAACAAATGCAGATTGGTCATTTAAACTCCAAGAAGCGTTAAATGAAGACTGTGGCGTCGCAAGGCTTTGTGAAATTGCCTATGAACATTTTAAAAACCCACTGTTTATTCATGATTCTAATTTTTATATCATTGCTTGTCCAAAATATGTAGCTCCTATGCTCATTTGGGAAAAAGATCCTGTTACTGGTCTAAACCGAGTTCCTACAGAGCTCATCAATGATTTTAAATTAGACAAAGAATATATTGGAACACTTACTACGGTTGGAGCCGATATGTTTTCAAAGGAACAACGAGGATATCGAATTTTATATATGAACATTTGGAATGACTATGGACAATACGAAGGACGTGTTTGTATTGATGAAATTGAATCTCCATTAAAGCCAAGTTTTCATCTAGCACTAGAACATTTTGTAAATATGCTGATGGTAGCACTCTATAGACATAATCTAAAAGACAGTTCCTATTCTAGACCTTTTGAAACGTTTTTAATTAGCGTTATCAATAAAAGCCTACGATATCCAGAAGCCATTCAAAGTAATCTCGCCTTAAATAACTGGCATCTTTATGACACCTATGTCTGCATTACCTTAGGAATCCAAGAACGTGATCGAAATATGCGAACCATTCTTAGTACCTGTAACTTTATTGAAGCAACGCTAAATGGCAGTTACGCTTTTTACTATGAAAGTAATATTTTATTAATTGTTAACTTAACGGTTTATCAAGGTGATTTAAGCGATTATATGAGCAGGTTATCCATCATTATCCGTGAAGGACTTTTAATGGCTGGAATTAGCAATGTCTATAAGGACTTTTGCCAAACTCCTGAATACCACCGTCAAGCACAGATTGCTCTTGATTACGGTCTTAGACAAAATGGAATGTTCTGGCAATTTTATTTTAAAGACTTCTCGCTGCAATACATTGTAGATATGGCAATTACTGAATTGACACCTGAACAAATCTGTTCAAATAAATTGTTGATTTTAAAGGATTACGATAACAAAAATAATACGAATTTTTTTAAGACCTTAGACGTGTATATTCAAAATGAAAGAAATGCTATGCAAACTTCTAGGGAATTATTTATCCACAGAAGCACATTGTTTTATCGTCTCGACCGTATCCATGAACTGACACAGCTTGACCTTGACGATAATGAAACAAGACTTTATCTTACATTATCGTTCTATATATTAAAACACAAATCAAAAAACCCCATCTAAATGATGGGGTTTTTATTTATTAAGAATTAGAAATCTAATTTGCTCTTTTCTGCAATCTGTTTTGAAATTTCTTCATAAACACCTGGATAAGTACTCATAGGACCACCCTGAGAACCGCAAGGAATGAAATATTTCTTACCACATGCATCACAAGCTTCAAATACTTTTTGTCTTACTTGGTCTACTGTCCAGCCTTCATGGTCTACTTCTGCGGAATCAACACCACCCATGAATGAAATCTGTCCACCATATTGTTTGATTAATTCAGGAATGTTATTAGATTTCATAACACCCTGCCAAATATCAATACCCATATCAATCATGAAAGGTACTAAAGTTGCTGCATAAGAGTCAGAATGGTGAATGATTAATTCTACGCCATGTTCTTTATAGTAGCCATAAACTTTCTTATAAGCTGGTAAATAGAATTCTTCAAACATATCTGGTGAAAGGAAGGTAGAAATCTGGCTACCCCAATCATCATGATGGAAGATGGCATCTGGTTTAATATATTTACAAATCTGTTCTGCATACTGTACTTCCCAATCTGCAATGTAATCGATAAGTTCGTGCATTGCTTCTGGTTCTTCATAGAATGCGATTAAACAGTTCTGGATTTCTAATAAATAGTGGCATTGTTCAAAAATACCTGGAATAACTGCTGATGTTACAAAGTATTCATCACGGTCTACAGCCTCTGCCTGTTTGATGAATGGTTCCCAATCAGATTCTGGGAAGATTACGTTAGGAGCTTTTACATATTTTCTCCATTCTGCAACATCTTTACATACAATGTGTTCTTCATCATGTACAGGGAATGGTCCTGGTGTTCCTTCTGGGAAAGAACGAGTAACACCCCATGCATTTACTACGTTTAATTCTCCTCTTTTCGGTGCTGTATTTGATAATACAAATGGATTTGCCATCTGTAATGCAAATGCCTCATACTGCTGTACATAGCGGTCTGGGTTACCACCTTTTAAAGTTTCTAATAAGTTCTGTCTTTTTGTTAACATAGATTATTGCCTCCTTAGTTTTACAAATCATTAACCTCTCTGGCAACAATATTACTCCTTATTAAATAGAAATACAATCCGACATCACGTTCAAAAATTCATGGTGAAATCCGACAAAATGTAGGAGAAACTTTTTAACAGAGCTCACTTGTTACTTCTTGTAACCAAATACGCTCTTTTTCCTCTAAATATGGACTAACTATCTGATAAACTTGTCTATGATAGTCGTTTAATTTTTTAAGCTCTTCCTTGGTCATAAGACTTACATCAATCGCTTCTTTATCAAATGGTACCATCGTTAGATTTTCAAAATATAGAAACTGTCCATATTCATTTTTCTCTCCATTTCGACAAAGTAATAAATTCTCATGCCTGATACCAAATTTATCGGTAATATAGAGACCTGGTTCATCGGATACAATCATTCCTTCTTCAAATGGCACCTGTCTTCTTCCCCTAGTCACATTCCAATGAATGCTATGAGGACCTTCATGAACACTTAATAGATACCCCACTCCATGTCCAGTTCCATGGTTAAAGTCAAGACCATGCTCCCAAAGTGGACTTCTAGCTAGATAATCTAGATTCGAGCCACAGACACCTTTTATAAACTTCGCTGCGGCTAGGTTTAAATGTCCTTTTAACACTAAAGTATAATCTTTCTTTTCTTCTTCTGTTAACGTACCCAGTGCAATTGTTCTTGTAATATCGGTTGTGCCTTCCTTATAATGACCACCTGTATCTGCAAGACAAAAGCTACAAGGTTTCATCACCACATCGGTCTCTTTCGTCGGTGCATAGTGAACAATCGCTCCATGAGGACCATAGGCAATAATGGATTCAAAGCTTAAATCAAGGAATCCTTCCATCTTAGATCGAAACTCTAACAATTTCTTAGAAGCCGTAAGCTCCGTTACATTTCCCTTACCTACTTCGTGTTTTAACCAGTAGATAAACTTTGTAACGGCTACACCGTCCTTAATATGAGCCTTTCTAATATTTTCCATTTCTTCACTATTTTTTACTGCCTTCATCAAGGTAAGAGGACTAATTCTATCGATCTGCTTACAATTAGTAGGCAAACTCTTTACCAACTGGAAATTTACAATTCCCTTATCTAATAAAATGGTTCTGTCCTCTAATAAAGAAAGTTCCTTTGTAATCTCATGATAATCGGCTAAAACCACTCCATCTTTTAATAGTTTTTCTTCGATTTCTGTTGAAATGATTTCCTTATGAAGGAATACTACTGCCTTCTCTTTAAAAACTAATAAATAGGATAAAAAGACAGGGGTATAGAGAACATCATTTCCTCTAAGATTTAACAGATAAGCAATGTTATCAAGAGAAGTCTCTAAAAATACATCTGCTTTTAATTCTTCTAATTTACCACGAAGCTTTTCTAGCTTTTCTTTTCTAGTAGCACCAACTTCTAATTCCCATACCTTTTTCTTAGAAATAGCTGGACGGGTCGTCCAAACAATATCTACTAAATCCTCATCTCCAACAAATTTCATCTTTTTTGCATTTGTTTTATGAGAAAGCTGTCTTACAAAATGTTCACTGACGGTACGACCATCAAACGCAATAGTCACACCTTCTTCTAAATTTTTAAATAAATACTGTGGTATTGTTAGCACACTAGGCCTCCCAGATTTCATAAGCTCAATCGAACTACCCTTTAGCTGACTGTCTGCTTGTAAAAAATATCTTCCATCCGTCCACAGTGCTGCTTTATTTTTAAGAACGACAAGAGTTCCTGCCGAACCTGTAAATCCTGACATAAATTCACGAGATTTAAAATAATCTCCAACATATTCCGATGCATGAAAGTCATCGGTTGGAATGATGTAGGCATCAAAATTTCTTTTGGCCATACATTCTCTAAGTTTTGATAATTTTTCTAATACGGTCATCTATTTATCTTCTTTTTTTGTTTTAGATTTTGTTTTTGTTGCTTTCTTTGCCTTTGGTTTCATCGCAGATACTTCAAAGACTCTACCAGAAAAGGCAGGAATATCTAAGGTTACAATACCTTCTTTAGATTTAATCTTACGGATTCTTTGTGGAACCTTCGTCTCTCCACCATAGATTTGCCAATCGCTGTTTATCTTTTCTTTTAATTCCATATCCATTGGAAGTTCAAATTGGTATTTATCCCATTCTATATCAGTCATATTTAAGATAATTAAATATTTTTGCTCATGGCTACTTCTCATATAGACATAGACACAGTGATTTTCATCATTTGCCTGTACCCAATAGAAGTTATTGCTATTATAATCCATTTCATAAAGAGCAGAGCTATTTACATAAAGGTCATTTAAATCTACAATAAAACGATTAAATGCATCATGGTTTGGATATTTTAACATATCCCAGTCTTGCTCACGTTTCTCATCCCATTCACGAAGCTGACCAAATTCATTACCCATGAAGTTTAATTTCTTACCTGGATGAGTCATCATATAAAGGTATAACAGTCTGCCCTGTGCAAACTTACCTTCATAATCTCCCCACATCTTTTGTAAAATCGTTGCCTTTCCATGAACTACCTCATCATGAGAAAATGGAAGTAAGAATAAATCATTGTAAAAATACATCATGGAGAAAGTCAATTTATGATGATGGTTGTGACGTTCCCACGGTGGAAGTTTAAAGTAATCGAGGGTATCGTTCATCCAACCCATATCCCATTTATAATCAAATCCTAATCCATTGTATTCTACTGGTGCAGTTACTTTATTATAAGCAGAAGAGTCCTCTGCAATCAACATCGCAGTTGGATGTAAACTATGAAGACCTGCATTCATCTCACGAAGGAAATTAATACCACCTTCATTTACACCTCTTCTTGAATTTCCCTGCCAGTAAATCACATTACTAATCGCATCCATACGAATACCATCAAAATGGAATTCTTCTAACCAATAGTTGGCCGCAGACTGTAAGAAACTACAAATTTCACCACGGAAATAATTAAAGTTACAAGAGCCCCATTCACTGTATCCAGTATCGGTTGCTGGATATTCATAAAGAGCAGTTCCATCAAATTCTCGGAGTGAATAATAGTCATTCGCAAAATGAACGGGTACAAAATCGGTAATGACACCAATTCCTGCCTTGTGACATTCATTAATCAAATACTTTAAGTCATCTGGTGAGCCATACCTAGAAGTTGGACTAAAAAATCCCGTTACCTGATATCCCCATGAACAATCTGCTGGATGTTCAGAAAGAGGTAAAAACTCAATATGCGTATAGTGATGTTCTTTGGCATATTCAATTAATGGCAGTGCTAATTCTCTATAGGTATACCATTCTTTCTCTGGATGTTCTTCTAACTCTTCTTCGGAAACAGTAGGTTTTTTCCAAGAACCTGCATGAACTTCATAAATATTCATTGGGGAATTGTAATTCTTTGTTCGAGCTTTCATCCAAGCATCATCATTAAAATTATATTTATTTTCTTCTACGATAATCGATGCACTATTGGGGCGTAATTCCATCTTAAATGCATAAGGATCTGTCTTATCAACGGATTCTCCATGTTCTGGATAAATGCGATATTTATACATCATTCCAGGCTTTGCCTTCGTAGAATAGAGTTCATAAACTCCACCGCCATCCTTACGAGTCATCCACTCGTCGTCCCATCCGTTAAATTCTCCAATTACGCTTACTTTAAATGCACTAGGGGCAAACACTCGAAAAACGACTCCATTCCCATCAAAATGAGCACCAAAAAAAGTGTAAGCATCAAAAGCTTTTCCAATATAAAACTCGTGTAATATCATAAGCCACCTCTTTAAAAAGATTCATATTTTCTTTTATTATAAAGCAGAATAATAATAAACACAATATCTAAAAATAAATTTTTTGTCGTCTAACATTAGAAAGTTTTCATCTTCTGTTAACAAAACTTTCATTAGACATATTACTATAAATCATTTATAATAAAAGAAACCTAAGAAAAGGATGTAATGAGGATTATGGAAGAAAATAAAGAAAATATAGTGAATATAGAAATCAAAGAAAAGGAAGAAAGCAATATTGTACCAATCAATATTGATACTGTCTTCACTCAAGCAAAACAATACGAAGAGCTGATGATGATGTATAAATGTGCAATTCGTGAAGTCCTTACCAAAATCGAAGTATTAAAAGATGATTTAGCAGTTCGTAGCAACCGTAACCCAATAGAAACCATTAAATCTCGTATCAAAAAACCAGAAAGCATTGCAAAAAAATTAATACATAAAAACCTAGATGTCACAATCGAAAATATTTTTACCAATTTAAATGACGTAGCTGGAATTCGAGTAATCTGTGGCTTTATTGATGATATTTATGATGTAGCCGATATGATTAAAGCACAAGATGATATTAATATCCTACAAATCAAGGATTATATCAAATATCCAAAGGTCAATGGATATCGAAGCTATCATATGATTGTAGAAGTTCCAGTCTTTTTTGCCGACCGCAAGCAATTAATGAAGGTTGAAATTCAGCTTCGTACCATCGCAATGGATTTTTGGGCAAGCCTAGAACATCAATTAAGATATAAAAAAGATATTGAAGATAGTACAGAAATTGCAAGTGAATTAAAATCTTGTTCTGATGTCATTACACAGACTGATTTTCAGATGATGATGATTCGTAATCGAATCAATGGAACGGATGAAAATATGCAGATTCGAAGTATTATGACTGAAAAAGGAGCGTTGTAAATCAACGCTCCTGCTTTTTTTATACTGGATAAGATTTATTTTCGTTATCTGCGATCTGTGGATCTACTTTTGTCTTTTTTGCTTCTCGATATTTAAAGAACTCTTCTGCAACCTGTGGGAACAATGCATAAGATAATACGTCTTCATCCTGTTCCTTCCACTGGCTCATCTTTCCTTCAATTTCTTTAAGCTCTGGCTTAATTAAATCAGCAGGACGACAAGTAATAGGTTTTGCATCTCCAATACATTTCTTTTGTACTTCTTTATTAAATGGTTTAACAGTTTCACCATATTCACCACTTAAAATAGCCTTAGTTTCCTTCGTTGCCATCTTGTAACGCTCGCCCATTAATACGTTAAATACAGCCTGGGTACCTACAATCTGAGAAGAAGGAGTAACTAGTGGTGGCTCACCTAAATCCTTACGAACACGAGGTACTTCATCTAATACATCATAGTATTTATCTTCTGCACCCTGTTCTTTTAACTGAGATACTAAGTTAGAAAGCATACCACCTGGTACCTGATATAATAAAGTCTTAATATTAACACCCATTACCTTAGGATTTAATAAACCAGTCTTTAATGCATCTTCTTGGATTGGACGGAAGTAATCTGCAATTTCAGCAAGTAACTTCTGGTCAAGTCCTGTATCATATGGAGTGCCTTTAAAGGTTTCTACCATAACCTCAGTTGCTGGCTGGCTTGTTCCCATAGAGAATGGAGAAATTGCGGTATCAATTACATCACAACCTGCTTCTACTGCTTTTAAATAAGTCATAGAAGCAACACCACTTGTATAATGTGTATGTAACTGAATTGGTAGGCTTGTTGCATCCTTTAATGCTCCAATTAAGTCTGTTGCTTTATAAGGAACTAAAAGACCTGCCATATCCTTAATACAAATAGAGGTTGCACCCATATCTTCAATTTTCTTAGCCATATCAGTCCAATATTCTAACGTATAGGCATCACCTAAGGTATAAGAAAGAGCAACCTGTGCTTCTGCTTTTTCCTTTACTGCTGCATTTACTGCGGTCTGTAGGTTACGAATATCATTTAAACAGTCAAAAATACGAATGATATCAATACCATTTGCTACTGATTTTTGAACAAAGTATTCTACTACATCGTCCGCATAATGACGATAACCTAAAATATTTTGTCCACGGAATAACATCTGTAACTTGGTCTTTTTAAATCCATCTCTTAATTTACGTAGACGGTCCCAAGGGTCTTCTTTTAAGAAACGAAGACTCGCATCAAAAGTAGCACCACCCCAACATTCTACAGAATGGTAACCTACTTGGTCCATTTTATCTACAATCGGAAGCATCTGTTCCGTTGTCATTCTTGTTGCAATCAAAGATTGATGAGCATCTCTGAGTACAGTTTCTGTAATTTTTACAGGTTTTTTTGTAACTTCTGCCATCTTTTTAACCTCCAAATCTAATCTATACTCCAAAAATTGCCATAAAGATACCAGCTGCTACTGCAGTACCGATAACACCTGCTACGTTTGGTCCCATTGCATGCATTAATAAGAAGTTTGTAGGGTCTTCTTCTGCACCAACCTTTTGAGAAACTCTCGCTGCCATTGGTACTGCTGATACACCTGCTGAACCAATTAAAGGATTTACCTTGCCATGAGTAACCTTACACATTAATTTACCAAAAAGGACACCTGCTGCTGTACCAAATGCGAATGCAATTAAACCAAGTACAACAATCTTAATCGTATCTACATTTAAAAAAGCTTCTGCACTTGTTGTTGCACCAACAGAGGTACCAAGTAAGATTACTACAATGTACATCAATGCATTACTTGCAGTATCAGTTAACTGACGAACGACACCAGATTCACGGAATAAGTTACCAAGCATTAACATACCTACTAAAGGAGTTGTTGCCGGTAAGATAGCACAGACAATAATGGTAACTACTACTGGGAACATGATACGTTCTAATTTACTAACAGGACGAAGTTGTTCCATTTTAATTGCACGTTCTTCCTTTGTAGTAAGTAATTTCATAATTGGTGGCTGAATAATTGGTACTAAAGACATATAGGAATAGGCTGCTACCGCAATCGGACCCATTAATGCTGTCTGATGCAATTTACTAGCT
>CABUZU010000046.1 GCA_902496125.1 uncultured Lachnospiraceae bacterium | reverse complement strand
GTTGATAAAGTTCCTGTGATTTCAGGACTTGCAGCAGTTGCTGCACCTATGACAGGTACAAGTATGAAAGATTATTTATCTGACATGGAACTAAATTGTACAGTAAATATTAAAGCAACAGAAATGCTTGGCAATATTGATGGAATCCAGACACCGTTAGCTTCACCGGAAGGGCTACCTACATTATGGCTTTCTAGAATCCGTGTGCCAGGAAAAGAATTACCAGATAATGAATTATGGCAAGTTTTAGAAGCAGAATTAGTAACGCAAGAGGATTATGATATCATTCTAGAAGGTGGATTTGGTCCTTGGTATCAAAACTTTATGAAAGAAAAACTAGATGATCCAATTAGCCGTATGAGTCATGTTACACAATATATGCCTACAGCAATTGAGCGTTTTACACAAGCTGGATATCCTGTAGTAAAAGATGGATCGCTTTTAACACCTTTTGAGATGCTTTGTGGTGGACGTTCCATGGAAGCATTCTTAATTGATGATTTAATGGAAATCCCAGAAAAATTAGACCAGGTATTTGAAGAAATTCATCGTTTTAATATGGAACGATATGAAAAGAGATTTAAATCAGATGCGAAACCTTTTGGTGTATGGGTTGGTGGCTGGAGAGGAACTCCAGAAACTTTAAATCCAGAAATGTTTGAACATTTTTCATGGAAATATTTTAGAGATCTTGTTCAGTTGTGTATTGACTATGATGTAGTGCCTCTAATGCATTTAGATTCTTGTTGGAATAATGGATTAAAATATTTTAAAGATATTCCTGCTAAAAAAGGTATTATGGCATTAGATGGAAAGACAGATATTCGATTGGCAAAGGAAATTGTTGGCGATACGATGTGCATTATGGGTGATGTTCCAGCAGAAATTATTGCTTTTGGCGATGCAAGTCGAGTTTATGATTATTGTTCGAATTTAATTAAAGACGTAGGACCTACGGGATTTATGCTTTGTTCTGGTTGTGATATTCCATTTAATGGAAAGCTTGAAAACATGCAGATGATGGCAAAAGCAGCAGATGACGCTGCAAAGAGGTAGTCCTATGGAAAAAGCGGCATTAAAGAAAAAAGGTTTAGTAGCAATTATTGTTACAATTGTGATTTTGATTATTTCACTCTATATGCCTGTGCCACAAGGCTCTACTCGACTTGGTTGGGTTTCACTAGCGGTCTTTTTAGGTGCAATTTTGATGTGGATTTGTGATTCTCTTCCAATGTGTGTAACTGCTTTTATCATGATGTTTATTATGCCGGCATTAGGTGTTATGGATTTAAATACCGTTTATGCAACTTTTGGTGGAAGTGCATTTTTCTTTGCAATTGCAACTTTTTTTGTATCAATTGCATTAGAAAAGACATCGGTTCCTTTAAGAATTTGCTATGCTTTAATTAAATGGTCTAATGGAAATCCTAGAAAGCTTGTAATTGCGTTATTTTTAGCATGTGGACTTACTTCTTCGGTAATGTCTAATTTATCAAGTTGTATCATTTTCTTAAGTCTTAGTCTTGCACTTTTAAAGGCTAATAATTGTGAACCGTTAAAATCTAATCTTGGTAGATGTTTAATGATTGGTGTGCCAGCAAGTGCAGGAATTGGTGGTTTAATTACACCAGCAGGAACCCCAGGTAATCTTTTGATTATGGATATTTTAGCTAATTCAGCTAAAATTGAAATTTCATTTACACAGTGGACGTTATTATTTGCACCACTTGCTATCTTTACTATTTTATTATGTGGAATTTGGACAACATTTGTATTTAAACCAGAAAAAGTAGAAGATTCAGCAATTCGTACCTTAAATGAAAAGCTCTCAGAAAGTGGTAAATTAAAGACAGATGAGATTAAGACGATTTTAATTATCTTGGCTATGTTAGTTTGTTGGTTACTTGGAACTTGGATTCCAGTATTAAATGTTACTGTTGTGGCAATTGTTGGTATGACATTATTATTCTTCCCAGGAATACAAGTTATTACTTGGGACGAGGCAGTTAAAAAGACGAATTGGAATCTTGCGTTTACGATTGGTTCCGTATCTGTTCTTATTGGTGGAATGACTTCTACAGGTATTATGGATTGGATTGTTAATGGACTATTTTCAGGAATTACAGGTTGGAGTCTTCCATTGATGTTCCTTGTAATTGGATTAATTGTTGAAGTAATTCGTGCATTTATTCCAACAGCACCAGCGATTGCAGCTTTATTTGGAGCACCATTAATTTCGCTTGCTGCGATTACAGGTGCAAGTCCAGTAGCATTATTAATGATTCCAGCATTTTGGGCATGTTCTCCGATGTTGTTGTGGATTGAACCGATTTTCTTATTCAGTTATGGCTATGGATATTATAAACCTCAAGATGTATTGAAATTTGGTATTGTTCCATCTATAATATTGATAGCATTGATGTCATTTACTCCTTATTATGTAGGGTTACTTGGTTTATAAAAATAATAAAAACCAGTTTGTTTAAAATGCAGACTGGTTTTTTATATATTAGAAAGAAGGCTTATTATGGAAATTAAAATTTTAGTAGGAACAAAAGATAGTAATAAATTAGAAGCACTAAAATCATATTTAGATTCAAACAAAAAAATATATATACTAGGACCATCATCTGAAATTGCACAAGTAAAATCAGTTCAAAAAGAAAATATTATTTGCAAAGAAATTGCATCGGGTTGCATCTGTTGCACGATGAAGATGGATTTAATTAAGGCACTTTTAGAATTAGAAACAGCAGATATTGTTTTTATTCTATCATCGGGAATTACCGCAGACTTAGAAGAGTTAAAATCAATAAGAGGTTATATTTCTACAGTTGAGGAAATCACGAGTATTTTATGTATCAATGAAATGAAATTTTCATCTTATCTCAAAATATTCGGCAATCAATTTCGTAAGCAAATTTTAGATGCGGATGAAATTTATCTAAATGGTGTAAATGAACAATGTCAAGAAGAACTAAAAAAAATAAACCCTAGCTGTAAAATCAAAAAAAATAATAAATATACAAAGATTCGATTAAGAAATAATAAATTTATAAAAAAGAGTTGAGAAAGATACAATTTCGTGTTAAAATGAAATAGTTTTATTAAAGGATAAAGGAGATAATATCAATGGAACAATATAAAAAAGAGTTTATTGAATTTATGGTAGATTGTAACGTATTGAAATTTGGACAGTTTGTAACAAAGAGTGGAAGACACACACCATTCTTTATTAATACTGGTTTTTATCGTACTGGTGCACAGCTTCGTCGTTTAGGTGAATACTATGCGAAAGCAATTTCTGATAAATTTGGAACAGATTTTGATATTTTATTTGGACCAGCTTATAAGGGTATTCCATTAAGTGTTGCAGCAAGTATTGCAATGAATGAACATTACGATGTAGATATTAAATATTGTTCAAATCGTAAGGAAGTAAAAGACCATGGAGACACTGGTATCTTACTTGGTAGCCCAATTGAAGATGGAGATAAGGTAGTGATTATCGAAGATGTTACAACTGCTGGTACATCTATTAGTGAAACTCTACCTATTATTAAAGCACAGGCTGATGCAAATGTTTTAGGTCTTGTTGTATCTGTTGACCGTATGGAACGTGGTAATGGTACAAAATCTGCACTTACCGAAATTAAAGAAAAATATGGATTTGAAACAACTGCAATTGTAACAATGGCAGAAGTAGTAGAACATTTATACAATAAACCTTACAATGGAAAAGTAATCATCGATGATGAATTAAAGGCAGCAATTGACGCATATTATGAACAGTATGGTGTAAAATAGGAGAGCATTGAATGGGCGAGAAAATTTATACAACAATGAAGCGTTGTGGTGTATGGAATATTGCTTTAGGAATTGTTATGATTGCTATAGGAATTAGTGTAGGTGTAGGTTCGATTATTAATGGCTGTATGCTATTAAAAAGAAAGTCTGAAATTACTTTTTAGCGTGTAGAGATGAAGCTAGAGAAAAAGAAAATAATATTGTGGCTGTTATTTATAATTTATCTGGCTTTTCTATTTTATATCGTTTTTTTTGCTGAAGCTATGGGCAGAACAGGACCAAGGGAGTATTCTTATAATTTAAAATTATTTGGAGAAATTAGAAGGTTCATTGTATATCGCCATATTTTAGGGATGAGAGCTGTATTTTTAAATATTGGCGGAAATATTTTAGCCTTTGTGCCATTTGGTTTCATATTGCCTAAATTAAACAAGCACATACATCATTTAATTGTGATTGTGTTAGTGAGTTTTTTACTAAGTCTTAGCATAGAAATTGTACAATTATTTACAAAAGTAGGTAGTTTTGATGTAGATGACCTTTTATTAAATACAACAGGGGGATTCATAGGATACTTAGTTTTGTTAATTGTGGAATGGATGATACATTTGATAAAGGGGAATGAGTAAAGTGGAGAAACTGGATAGACCATGCATGATGTATTATATGATTTTAGCCATGGTTCCAATTGAACTAGCTTTATTTATATTATGTTGTATTTCTATTTTGGCAACAGGTGCTACGATTGATTTAAGAGTGACGATTATGGGACTTTTACTTTTGGTGGTATCTTATGCAGGTGGAACTTTTAGTAATTATTATTTAAAAGTTAGTTCGTATAGGGTTTTACTTGTTAAAATCTGTAGAGTAATTCATGTATTATTTTGTATTTTAATGATGGTATGTTGTGTCATTGGATGTTTGTAAAACTGTGGGGTGGAAAAACCACCCCCTTTGTTGTCAGGAGGTAGCAATATGATGGAACGTTACATTCTTTCTTTAGAAAGGATTAAAGAAATTCCAAATGAAAATTTAATAGAAGAACCGTTTTTGGAATACTTTGTTAAGATGGCTCATTTTATTTTATCAATGGATGATTTGAAAAATAAAATAGAAGATGGCTGTTTAAAAAAGTATTCTTTTTTTGAATTACAAAAGTTAAATCAGTCTTTATATGAAGATATTTTAGAAGACCATTATGATGTAAGTTTTGCAAATCCTTCTTATGCTACTAAGAAGTTAGGAGAAGAATATGCAAAATATTTATCATTTTTGTATATTGAGCTTCGCGGAATGATTCGATACGCATTTGAAGGTCGTCTAGAAGAAATGACCATTTGCATGGAAATCTTTTTAGAAATCTATCATATTTTTGCAGATGGAGCATCGGTAAAAGAAGTAAAAGAAGCCTTATATTATCATATTAGTGATTACTGCGATGTGACTGTTGACTACCGAGTAAGAGAGGGATTAGATCCTAGCTTATCTTTTGTACACGATATTGTAATGAATAGTAATTTAGATGATTTAAGTTATCTATATTATTATGGGGAATATGTAGGAAAGAATGAATTAGAGGTTGCAGCTTATTTAAATAAGTTAGATGAAACTGTAATTGATAAAATGGCAGATACCTATATTGATGGCTATTGCAAGGGATTTGAATTGGCAGGTGTGGATTTATCAAAGAAGCCTTATGTTGAAGTACGATTTGCCCTTGGATTTGAAAGAGTCATAAGAAAAGCCATTGCACGTTTAGAAAAGATGGAACATCAGGTTATTAGCTTTTTACCTGCACAGAGTTTAATTAACAAGCGTCCAGGAGTTTTGATTGGATGTGAAGGAAGTCGTGCAAATGAGCAGTGTGATTTTGACCATCGCTATGACTTAGGTCTATTTTTTGACAATGCATTAAAGGAAAGAAAGCTTTCTGTCATGAGAAGTGCCTATGAAAAATATGCAGATTATGCAAAAGGTTATGCAGGGCCAGCAGTACTTGAAACTTTTGGCACGCAGACATTTACACCGGCAACAAAAGGAGAAGCAGTATCTCTTTCTGATAAGCAACAGAAACTTTTGGCAAAGATGTTTAGTGAATCTGCACGTATTACCTATGAATTTATTAATGGAGAAGAAAGAAGCTTTACGATTATTTCTTTCCCAGTTCCTTCAATTGGGGAAAATTTTGAGGAAATTTTTAACGAAACAATACACCTAAATACCCTTGATTATGGAAAATATAGAGAAATTCAAGAAAAATTGATAGATGCACTAGACAAATGCTACAAAGTTGTGGTAAAAGGTAAGGGGTGTAATACGACTGATTTAACGATAAAATTAGTTGATTTAAACAATCCTGAAAAAGAAAGTAAATTTGAAAATTGTCTTGCAGATGTCAATATTCCACTTGGAGAGGTCTTTACTTCACCAAGGCTTACAAAGACAAATGGAACTTTGCATGTAGGACAAGTATATATTCACGGTATTCAGTTTAAAGATTTGACAATACAAGTAGAAGATGGATATACAGTTTCTTATCATTGTAAAAATTTTGATAGTGAAGAAGAAAATAAGAAATTAATTCGTTCAACTATTTTAGGAAACTATGATACCCTTCCAATGGGAGAATTTGCAATTGGAACGAATACCGTAGCCTATCGTATGGCAAAGAAATATGATATATTTGATAAATTAGATATTTTGATTGCTGAAAAGACAGGACCTCATTTTGCTTTTGGTGATACTTGCTATAGTAATAGTGAGGAAAGAAGAGTTTATAATCCAGATGGTAAAGAGATTATAGCAAAGGATAATGAAGTATCCATTTTAAGAAAGGAACATCCAGATAAGGCATACTTTGGTTGCCATACGGATGTTACAATTCCCTATGATGAATTAGATAGTATCTGTGGATTTACGCAGCAGGGAGAAGCTATTTGGTTGATTAGGGATGGTAGATTTGTTCTTTCGGGAACAGAAGAACTAAATAAATCTTTAGATGAGTAAATGAAAGGTAGGAATTTACAATGGAAAAACCAGTAATAGGTATTATTATGGGCAGTGATTCTGATTTATCTATCATGAAAAAAGCTGCTGAGGCGTTAGATGAATTTAACGTTCCTTATGAAATGACCATCATTTCTGCACACAGAACTCCAGACAAAATGATTGAGTACACAAGAAGTGCAAAAGAAAGAGGAATTAAAGTATTAATTGCTGGTGCAGGTTGGGCAGCAGCTCTTCCAGGAATGGTTGCAGCACTTACTCCACTTCCTGTAATTGGTGTGCCATTAAGTTCTAAATATTTCGGAGGTATGGATGCTCTTTATTCAGTAGTTATGACACCTCCAGGTGTTCCAGTAGCGACTGTTGCAGTGGATGGTGCAAAGAACTCAGCACTTTTAGCTATGAAGATTATAGCTGTTAATGATGAAGAATTATCAAAGAAATTAGTAGCTTATTCAGAGAACATGAAGGATTCAGTTGAAAAGAAAGCTGAAAAATTAGAAAACTTAAAATACAAAGCTTATCTAGAACAAATGTAGGTATTTAGGGGAGGAAAATCATCATGGATTACAAAAAAGCTGGTGTAGATATTGAAGCAGGTTACAAATCAGTAGAATTAATGAAAAAACACGTAAAGGAAACAATGCGAGCAGAAGTACTTGGCGGTCTTGGCGGATTTTCAGGTGCATTTTCAATGAATGCAATTAAAGATATGGAAGAACCTGTTCTTTTATCTGGTACCGATGGATGCGGAACAAAGGTAAAACTTGCATTTCTTATGGATAAGCACGATACGATTGGTATTGATGCGGTTGCAATGTGTGTAAATGATGTTGCCTGTGCAGGTGGAGAACCATTATTTTTCTTAGATTACATCGCATGTGGTAAGAATTATCCAGAAAAAATTGCTACTATTGTAAGTGGTGTAGCAGAAGGATGTAAACAATCTGGTTGTGCATTAATTGGTGGAGAAACCGCAGAACATCCAGGTCTTATGCCAGAGGATGAATATGACCTTGCAGGATTTACTGTAGGTGTAGTTGATAAGAAAGATTTAATTACTGGTGAAAATTTAAAAGATGGCGATATCTTAATCGGTATGGCTTCATCAGGTGTACACAGTAATGGATTTTCTTTAGTTCGTTCCGTATTTGAGATGACAGCGGAGAGCTTAAATACTTATTATGATGAACTTGGTGCTACATTAGGTGAAACCTTACTTGCTCCTACTAAGATTTATGTAAAAGCATTAAAATCTATTAAAGATGCAGGCGTTACGGTAAAGGCATGTAGTCATATTACAGGTGGTGGATTCTATGAAAATGTTCCTCGTATGCTTCCAGAAGGTGTACATGCTGTTGTTAAAAAAGATAGCTATCCAGTACCTCCAATTTTTGGCATGATTCAAAAGGTTGGAAAGATTGAAGAGCAGATGATGTATAATACCTTTAACATGGGAATTGGTATGATTGTAGCAGTAGCAAAAGAAGATGTAGAAAAGACAATCGAAGCAATTAAAGCAGCAGGTGAAGTACCTTATGAAATTGGTAAGGTAGAAGCAGGAGAAAAAGGTATTACATTGTTATAGGAGTCTATATTATGATGAAAATAGGTGTACTTGTTTCAGGTGGAGGAACAAATCTTCAAGCAATTATTGATAAAAAGGAAGCAGGAGAAATTCCACAAGGAGAAATTGCCGTTGTAATTAGCAATAATCCTGGCGTTTTTGCGTTAGAAAGAGCAAGAAAACACAAGATTCCAGCAATTTGTATTTCCCCTAAAGATTTTGAAAATAGAGAGAAATTTCACGAAGCTTTGCTTTTAAAGCTTCGTGAATATGGTGTAGAATTAGTTGTACTTGCAGGATATTTAGTAACCATTCCAGAAATACTAGTAAAGGCGTATAATAGACGTATTATTAATATTCATCCATCACTGATTCCATCTTTTTGTGGTGTAGGTTATTATGGTCTAAAAGTACATGAAGCAGCCTTAGCACGAGGTGTAAAGGTAACAGGTGCGACTGTTCATTTTGTAGATGAGGGAACGGATACTGGTCCGATTATCTTACAAAAAGCAGTAGAAATTCCAGACGGAATTAGTGCAAAAGACCTTCAGCAAAAAGTAATGGAAGAGGCCGAATGGCAGATTTTACCAAAAGCAATTCAGATGATTACTGAGGGTGAGATATAAAGAAATATAGGAGGAACCCCCGAAATGAATTCTAGAATGAAAGTATTAATAGTCGGTGGAGGCGGTAGAGAACATGCTATCGCATGGAAAGTGAAAAAGAGCCCTAGAGTAGAAAAGGTTTACTGTGCTCCAGGAAATGCAGGTATTAGTAAAGAAGCTGAATGTGTACCAATTGGAGCAATGGAAATTGATAAATTAGTAGCTTTTGCAAAAGAAAAAGAAATTGATTTAACCATTATTGGAATGGATGACCCGTTAGTAGCAGGAATTGTAGATGCATTTGAGGAAGAAGGTCTTCGTGTATTTGGACCTAGAAAGAATGCAGCAATCTTAGAAGGTAGTAAGTCATTTTCAAAGGACTTAATGAAAAAATACAATATTCCTACAGCTGCTTATGAAGTATTTACAGATTCCGACAAAGCAATTGAATATTTAGAAACAAAGGCTGAATTTCCAATTGTATTAAAGGCTGATGGATTAGCACTTGGTAAAGGTGTATTAATCTGTCAAGATTTAGAAGAAGCAAAAGAAGGCGTAAAGACAATTATGACCGATAAAAAATTCGGTACTGCTGGTAATACAATGGTTATCGAGTCTTTTATGACTGGTCGTGAAGTATCTGTTCTTTCTTTTGTTGATGGAGACCATATTCGTATTATGACTTCTGCACAAGACCATAAACGTGCAAAAGATGGTGATGAAGGGTTAAATACAGGGGGAATGGGAACCTTCTCTCCAAGTCCTTTCTATACAAAAGAGGTTGATGAGTTTTGTAAGAAATACATTTATCAAGCAACGGTAGATGCAATGAAAGCAGAAGGACGTCCATTTAAAGGTATTATTTTCTTTGGACTGATGTTAACTCCTAATGGACCTAAGGTATTAGAATACAATGCAAGATTTGGTGATCCAGAAGCACAGGTAGTCATTCCTCGTATGAAGAATGATATCATTGATGTAATGGAAGCTTGTATTGATGGTACGTTAGACCATGTAGAATTAGAATTTGAAGACAATGCAGCCGTATGTGTTGTATTAGCATCCGATGGTTATCCATTAGCTTACGAAAAAGGAAAGGTTATTTCAGGCTTAGAACGTTTTGACGATATGGATAAATATTATGTTTTCCATGCAGGAACAAAGTTCAATGAAGAAGGAAAGCCCGTAACCAATGGTGGACGTGTTTTAGGAGTTGTAGCAAAGGGAACCAGTTTAAAACAGGCACGTTTGAATGCGTATTCCGCAGCAACTTGGATTGAATTTGACAACAAATATATGCGTCATGATATTGGTAAAGCAATTGAAGACGTTGAGGAATAAAGAATAAAAGGAATGCTTTGCCATTCCTTTTATTCGTGTATAGAGGGGAATTTATGGATATTATATTGGGAATAGATGTAGGTGGTTCCACAACAAAGATTGTTGGATTTACAACTGAGGGAATTTGTATTGGAATGAAACAGGTAAAAGCTTCAGACCAGGTGACGAGCTTATATGGTGCAATTGGTGGATTTTTGATGGAAAGAAAATTAGAATTAAAGAATGTCTGCCAAATTGTATTAACAGGGATGGGTGCTTCTTATATTGATGATAAAATTTATGGCATCGATGTGATTAAGCTAGAAGAATTTTTACCAATTGGTCGAGGTGGACTTTATCTTACTGGACTTTCACAGGCTTATGTTGTAAGCATTGGTACTGGAACTGCTTTTGTACGAGCAACACAGGAAAAATGTGAACACATTGGCGGAAGTGGCGTTGGCGGAGGAACTTTGATGGGACTTGCAGATTTACTATTTCATGAAAACCGCTTTGAAGTAGTAAAAGAGATGGCTCTAGCAGGAGACCCTAGTAAGGTAGATATGACAATGGGAGATATTACGACAAGTGAAATCAGTACATTGCCAGCTTATTTTACCGCTTCTAATTTTGGCAAAATTAAAGCGACAGCACGTAAGAATGATGTTGCTGCTGGAATTGTCAATATGGTACTTCAAACGGCAGGAATGTTAGCGGTATTTGCTTGTCACAATGATACGATTAAAAATATTGTATTTACTGGTTCATTAGCGGATATCCCACAAAATCGTGAAATGTGTAAAATATTAGGACAATTTCATCATTTGAATTTTTATATACCAGAACACACAGCTTTTGCAACTGCGATTGGAGCAGCTGGTTATGCGAGGATTTCAGGAGAAGAGGAAGGAATTTTCTTTGAACGTATGAAGAAAAATCAGAAAGGAATTGGAAATGAAGCTTAAAAAATATACGCATAAGGTTCAGTATTATGAAACAGACCAGATGAAGATTGTACATCACAGTAATTATATTCGTTGGTATGAAGAAGCAAGAAGTGATTTTTTAGAGCAAATTGGTTGTAGTTATGAGAGCATTGAAGAAACTAGAATTATTAGTCCTGTTATTGCAGTTACTTGCGAATATCGAAATATGACAAGATATGGAGAAACAGTAGAAATTATTCCTAAGGTGCTTTCATTTAATGGAGTTAAATTTGAACTGTCTTACGAAATTAGAAATGTAGAAACAAAAGAATTAAAAGTAACAGGAACAAGTAAACATTGCTTTTTAAATGAACAAGGCAGACCAATTTCATTAAAGAGGTCTGCCCCAGAGCTTTTTAAGAAATTAGAAGAAGCAAAGAATCTAGATTATGATTCATAAAGTTCTTCGTAAATATCTTCGGCTAAATTGTCTAAATAGTCATCGTGAACATCTTTGTATTCACGCTTTATAAAAATTCGAATGAATTCTAAACGTTTTAACGTAAGAATTTCATCTAAAATAGCATCGTTTTGTACACTAGCTTTTACAAGTGCGTCGATTTGTATAGGAGTATAAGTAGAGGTAAACCAGTGCATAATTGCATCGGTTTGGTGGGCTTCTACTTGTATTCCATCTTTTAGTTCATCGGCTTTTTTCCGTGATAAAAAGCCATAAATAATGCAAAGAATAGCAAGAACTAATAAAACACTAGTTCCGAGTGGATTACTTGTGCCTAAAATAGGAATAGAAAAGACAGTTATAGATAAAACAATAGCAAATAACATAAAAATTCCAACAATTAAAAAAGCAAAGGCAGAAGAACGCATATCTTCATATCGTTCCTTAGCATTGGTATAAGGATGTTCATTAAGCGGTTCGCTTATCTGTGTTTGATTTTTATTTAGTTCCATGGCTTCATTAGCTAATAATAATTTTAAAAGACAATCAGCATCCTCTGATTGGTTGCTAGCAACATAGATATCGAATAAATCTTCATTAGGGTCGAATTTCATTGAAACATCGATACCAGAATAGCCTAAAAACTCTTTAATTTTTCTAGCAATTTCTACTTCTGTTGAGATTAACAATACAGGTGGTATCTGTAAATCTCTTTCTCTATCAATTAATGGAATATGACAATCGCTACATTCGGTAATACCTTCTATATATTCCGTTTTACATTTAGGACAATAAGGCATAGTGAAGTCTCCTTTGTGTGATATATCTAGGTAAAGTATACTGTATAAATAGCTATCTGGCAATCAAATCAAGGACAATTTACAAAACTTTTATAAATGAAAGGATTTTTTTATGAAAATTACACTACTTACCGTTGGAAAAATTAAAGAAAAGTATTTTACAAGTGCAATCGCAGAATATAGTAAGCGATTAAGTCGTTATTGCAAGTTAGAAATTATTGAAGTGGCAGATGAAAAAACACCGGATAAAGCAAGTGAAGCATTAGAAAGACAAATTAAAGAAAAAGAAGGAAAAAGACTTGCTACTTATATAAAAGATGATGCTTATGTAATTGCACTTGCAATTCAAGGAAAAATGTTATCTTCAGAACAATTGGCTAAAAAGATTGAGAGTTTAGGTGTTTCTGGAAAGAGTCATATTATTTTTATTATTGGAGGTTCTTTAGGACTTACAGATGAAATTTTAAAAAGAGCTGATTTTTTATTAAGCTTTTCTCCAATGACATTTCCACATCAATTGATGCGAGTAGTAGCGTTAGAACAGATTTATAGGGCGTATAAAATTAACCAAAATGAACCCTACCATAAGTAGTAAATTATGAACTTGACATTGCTTATTAATCAGCTATATTTTCGCATTTTTTTGCAATAGCTGGTCTACTTGTTTTATCAGCCATTTCAATAGAACTATTTCAAAGATATCTGCACCGATTGCTGAGGCAAGTTCCGTTGCCGTCTTTTTTGTTACGCCACTTGCAGAAAAATAAGTTACTAACATTTTCTTAGACATAAGTATTCCTCCTGTTTATATATTTATGATAATATATCATAAACCTTAGAGCCGACTCGAAGCCAAGGAAAATTTTGTATTAAAATAGAATATCTGTGCTTTTTTGTTGCAATTAAATAATTTTTGGATTATAATAAATAATAAAAGTTGTAGATGGAGGAATTTGATAGTGAATAAATTTAAATTGCATGCTCCCTATAGTCCTACTGGTGACCAACCACAGGCGATTGAAGAATTGGCACAGGGATTTCTTGAAGGGAAACAATTTCAAACTTTATTAGGTGTAACTGGTTCAGGAAAAACCTTTACAATGGCGAATGTAATTCAAAAAGTACAAAAGCCTACTTTAATTATTGCACACAATAAGACACTAGCTGCACAGCTTTATGGAGAGATGAAGGAATTCTTTCCAGAGAATGCAGTAGAGTATTTTGTGTCATACTATGACTATTATCAACCAGAAGCTTATGTACCTTCCACTGACACTTATATTGAGAAAGATTCTTCAATTAATGAGGAAATTGATAAATTAAGACATTCTGCAACTGCTGCACTTTCAGAAAGAGAAGATGTTATTATCGTAGCTTCTGTCTCCTGTATTTATGGACTAGGTAGTCCGATTGATTATAAAAACATGGTAATTTCTCTTAGACCCGGAATGATAAAGGAGAGAGATGAAATCATTGATAAATTAATTGATATTCAATATACCAGAAATGAGATGGATTTTCACCGTGGAACATTTCGAGTAAGAGGAGATATTTTAGAGGTATTT
>CABUZU010000045.1 GCA_902496125.1 uncultured Lachnospiraceae bacterium | reverse complement strand
TGCACCAGAAGCCTTAGAAGGACTTCCGATTCCTACTCATGCATTTATTGGTGGTTCTTCTGGAAATATGAAAGAAATCTTGCAAGTATTAATGGCAAAAAATAAAAATATTCGAGTGGTCATCAATACGATTGCCCTTGAGAGTATTTCAGAAACCCTTACCTGCATCAAAGAGTTTCCAGTAAAGAATGTCGATATTGCTAGTGTGAATATTGCAAAATCAAGAACATTAGGAAGATATCATATGATGACTGGTTTAAACCCAATTTATATTGTATCTTTTGATATGGATGGAGAATAAAAAATGAGTATTCCAAGAATATTAATTGGAGCCACTGCCAGCGGCAGTGGCAAGACCATGATTACTTGTGGGATTTTACAAGCCTTAGTCAATCGTGGATTAAAGGTTGCTTCGTTTAAATGTGGACCAGATTATATAGATCCGATGTTTCATACCAAGGTAATTGGTACAAAATCTAGGAATTTAGATACCTTTTTCTCAGGAGAGAACGATACACGATATTTACTTGCAAAAAATGCAAAGGATATGGATATCTCTGTAATGGAAGGCGTTATGGGCTATTATGATGGAGTTGGTGGAACGACTCCAATGGCAGGTGCTTATGACTTAGCACGTGTTACCGATACTCCAGCAGTCCTAATCATTAATACAAGAGGGATGAGCTTATCAGTTCTTCCATTAATTAAAGGATTTTTAGAATATAAGGAAGACAGTAAGATTAAAGGGGTTATTTTAAATCAGATGTCTGAGATGATGTACACTCTTTTAAAACCTCAGATTGAAAAGGAATTAGGAATTCATGTCTATGGATATGTGCCAACAGTAAAGGATTTTACGATTGAAAGCCGTCATCTAGGTCTTGTAATGCCAGATGAAGTAGAAGAATTAAATAAAAAGCTAAATGGACTTGCTGATATTTTAGAAAAGTCATTAGAATTAGATGAACTAATCAATTTAGCAAATAGTGCTGCCGATTTAGAATTTGATTCACCAGTAATTCCAAAATTAGAGTCTGTAAAGAAACCAAGAATTGCAGTCGGAAGAGATGAAGCCTTTTGTTTTTACTATCAAGATAATTTAGATTTATTAGTGGAAATGGGAGCAGAACTTATAGAGTTTTCACCAATTCACGATAACAAGCTTCCAGATGGAGTAGATGGACTGATTTTAGGTGGAGGATATCCAGAGCTTTTTGCAAAGGAGCTTAGTGAAAATACAAAGATGTTAGCATCGATTAAAGATGTAATTGATTTAGGATTACCAACCCTTGCAGAATGTGGAGGTTTTATGTATCTTCACAAAAAGATGGAAGGAATGGATAACATCTCCTATCCAGTAGTCGGTGTCATTGATGGAGAAGTGTATCGCACACCGAAACTAAATCGTTTTGGCTATATCGATATTACTGCAAAGCATGACCAATTGCTTGGTAAGGAAGGAACCGCGCTAAAGGCACATGAATTCCATTACTTTGATAGTACTGCTTGTGGACAGAGCTTTGCTGCGAAGAAACCACTTCGAAAACGCGGTTGGGATTGTATCAATGGCAGCGATACCTTAGAAGCTGGTTTCCCACATCTTTATTATTATTCAAATCCAAGTGCAGCCTTTTCATTTCTTTTAAAATGTACAGAAAAGAAAGGAACAATAAATTAATGAAATTACAACAAGCGTTAGAACAAATACGCCCTTTAGATAAGGAAGCGATGAGGGAATGTTCCAAAAAATGGGACAGCATTGCAAAGCCACTATATGCTTTTGGTAAATTTGAGACAGAAAGCAGACGAATTGCAGGAATGACCGGTTCTTCAAATGTCAATATCGATAGGAAGGCACTTGTCATTATGTGTGGAGACCATGGCGTATTAGAAGAGGGAGTAAGCCAATCGAATAAGGAAGTTACACTAGCAATGGTAGAGGGATTTCCTCATATGAAATGCAGTGCAAGTCGTATGGCTGCCTATGCACATGTGGATTTATTTACCGTTGATATTGGAGTAGCAAGTGATATTACTGTTGATGGAGTTATCAATCGTAAAATTGCCTATGGTACAAAAAATATGGCAAAGGGTCCTGCAATGACCTATGAAGAAGCCATTCGTTCCATTGAGGTTGGAATTGATATGGTAAAGCAATTAAAAGAAGAAGGCTATCAAATCATCTGTACCGGAGAAATGGGTGTAGGAAACACCACTCCA
Organism: uncultured Lachnospiraceae bacterium; assembly: GCA_902496125.1. Taxonomy (GTDB): domain Bacteria; phylum Bacillota; class Clostridia; order Lachnospirales; family Lachnospiraceae; genus TWA4. The sequence continues at coordinate 12,042 of CABUZU010000045.1, read as the reverse complement.
TGTTCGGCAATGGCTTCGTTATTATTAGATGTTCCAGTTAGAAGTGTAACGGGAAGAGGTTCTGGACTTACTAATGAAGGATTAGAAAAGAAGACCAAGATATTAGAAAGAATCTTAGAGTTTCATAAGGATGACATCAATTTAGAAGACCCGATTGATATTTTAGCAAAAGTAGGTGGATTTGAAATTGGTGGAATGGCAGGACTATATATTGGCGGTGCGGCATTTGGTATGCCGGTTGTTGCCGATGGTGTTATTTCCTGTGTAGCTGCCTTACTTGCAACAAGAATTGATAAAAGAGTAAGAGATTATATCATGCCTTCTCATATATCAGAAGAACCAGCAGCGAAACTTATCTTAGATGCACTTGATTTTAAGCCTTTCTTAACTTGTGGAATGCATTTAGGAGAAGGTACAGGAGCAGTTGCACTAATGCCACTGTTTGATATGGCACTTGATGTTTACCACAATATGAGCACCTTTAACAGTATGGATATTATGGTTTATGAGCCTTATTTAGATGAGGAAGAGAAATGATTGCATTAGTAACAGGAGGAAGTGGAAGCGGTAAATCTGCTTTTGCTGAAAGCTTATGTGTAAATTTACATGGACAATGTAAAAGACCAATGATTTACATTGCCACGATGTATCCTTTTGATGAAGAGGCTTTTAGAAAAATCAAACGTCATAGAAGACTTCGAAAGACGAAAAATTTTGATACTTGTGAATGTTTTACGCATTTAGAAAAAATTGATGTCGATGATAAAACCACTGCTTTATTAGAATGTATGTCAAACCTTGTTGCAAATGAGATGTATCAAGAGGATGGAGCAAAGGAAAAAACGCCAGAAGCAGTATTAGAAGGCTTTAAAACCCTAACAAGTCAGCTAAACAATATCGTGGTTGTGACAAATGAAATTTTTTCAGATGGGATTGAATATGATGAAGAAACCCTTCGTTATCAGAAATATTTAGGACAGATTAATGCAGAACTTGCTAAAATGGCAGACCTTGTCGTTGAGATTGTCTATGGGATACCAGTAGTACATAAAGGAAAAATTCCAGAAGGTGTCACCGTACAGTATCAAGATGAGAAAAAATTATCAGAAGGGAACGAATAAAATGTTAAAACAGCTTTGGAATGGATTATTAATTTCCATCTCCATGTATTCAAAGGTTCCAGTTCCAAGCATTGACTGGGACGATAAAAATATGAAGTATTCGATGTGTTTCTTTCCAGTAGTTGGAATCATTGAAGCAGCAGTGATGCTTCTTTGGTATTATATAAGTAGTGAAGTGGGATTTGGCATTATCTTTACCACATCCGTCTACTTATTAATTCCAGTTATTATTACTGGGGGAATTCATTTAGATGGATTATTAGATGCTTCCGATGCCCTAAGCTCCTGGCAGACGAAGGAAAGACGATTAGAGATTATGAAGGATTCCAATTCTGGAGCCTTTGCAGTCATTACCTGTACTTGCTATTTTGTCTTTGCATTTGGCATTTGGTCAGAGATGAACTTTGACTGCTTACAGGTATTAGTAATAGGCTATGTACTTTCTAGAAGTCTTAGCGGAATGAGTGTCGTTGCATTTAAGAAAGCAAGAAAGACCGGACTTGCCGTTGCATTTTCAAGTCCAGCACAAAAAAATGTTGTAAAGTGGACGATGGTTGGATTCATTGTTGCCTGTGGCGCTCTTATGATTTTATTAGATCCAGTATTAGGACTTACCGCCTTTGTTGCAGCATTTTTAGTATTTGGCTATTACAGATATATGTCTTATAAGAACTTTGGCGGAACGACAGGAGATTTGTGTGGATTTTTCTTACAGGTTTGTGAACTTATGATGGCACTAGCTGTTGTTGTAGTTTACCATCTAAGATAATTTTCAAAAAATGCTTTACTACCAGAGCATACAGTGATTCTGGTGGTAACGCATTTTCTGAAGATACGAAAGGAGAAATGCAATGAAAATGATAATTGGAGGGGGTTTTCAGGGTAAAACCGCCTATGCACAATCGCTTACAGGCATACCAAAGGAGCAGATGACAAATGGTACTACCTGTAAATTCGAAGAAATCTTTCAGACACCAGTCATCTATTATTTCCATGAATATGTGAAGCGTTTAATTAAGGAAGAGAAGGACTATCTTGATTTACCAAGACAGCTTATTAAGAAAAATCCAAATCTGGTCATCGTTTCAAATGAACTAGGCTATGGTGTTGTGCCGATTGATGCATTTGACAGAAAATATCGAGAGACGACAGGGCGAATCTGTTGTATGTTAGCACAGGAAAGTGACGAAGTTTACCGTGTGATTTGTGGTTTGCCACAGAAGATAAAGGGGTAATGTATGGTAGAGATGATTTTTTTACGTCATGGTAAGACTAAGGGAAATTTAGAAGGACGATATATCGGAACAACCGATGAAGATTTATGCGAAATTGGAATCAATCAGATAAAAGAGAGGGATTATGATTTTCCTATAGAGCGTGTGTTTTCCAGTCCGCTAAAGCGCTGTATTCAAACAGCAAACCTCATTTATCCTAACAATCTTCCTATTATAATAGAGGATTTTAGAGAAACAGATTTTGGTCTATTTGAAAATAAAAATTATGAGGAATTAAATGGTAGGAAAGATTATCAAGAATGGATTGATAGCAATGGAGAGCTGCCCTTTCCGAATGGAGAAAGCAAAGAAGATATCAGAGTGCGTGTAGAAGTAGGCTTTCATCAGATGATGAAAATTTGTGAAGAGGAAAAAATCACAAGAGCAGCCTGTGTGATTCACGGTGGCATTATGATGTCTTTAATGGATAAATACGCTGTTCCAAAACGAGAATATTTTGAATGGCAAGTAAAAAACGGCTGTGGTTTTACAGCAGAAGTGGAGAAAGTAGAAGATGATTACAGGATATGCATTGTTAATCGGGTTTATTCTTGATTTAATCATTGGAGACCCACAGGGAATGTGGCATCCGATTCGAGTAATTGGAAATCTTATTGCTAAGAGTGAAAAGGTAATAAGAAAAATTGTTCCAAAGACTGCAAGGGGCGAATTTATTGGTGGAATCTTATTATTTATTGTTGTATCAGGACTCTCAACCCTAGTTCCATTTTTAATTGTACTAGTAGCTGGTAAGATTCACTGGGTAGTAAAGCTTATTGTAGAGGCAATTATGTGCTATTTCTTACTTGCAACGAAGTCATTAAAGGATGAAAGTATGAAGGTTCATGCTGCATTAAAAACTGGAGATATTGAAAAATCAAGATATGCAGTATCCATGATTGTAGGTAGAGATACAAAAAACCTAACAAGTGAAGGCGTTACAAAAGCCGCAGTAGAAACCGTTGCAGAAAATACTTCCGATGGTATTTTAGCACCATTGTTATTTATGGCAATTGGTGGTCCGGTACTTGGATTTTTCTATAAATCTGTTAATACGATGGACTCAATGGTTGGCTATATCGAAGAACCTTATACACATTTTGGAACCTTTCCAGCTAAGCTTGATGATGTATTAAACTATATTCCAGCAAGAATTTCAGCATTTTTAATGATTTTTGCAACAATTTTTGTGCATATGGATACGAAGAATGCTTGGAAGATGTATTTTAGAGACCGCTACAATCATGCAAGTCCAAACTCCGCACATACAGAGGCAGTAATGGCAGGAGCATTAGATGTGCAGTTAGCAGGAGATGCCTATTATTTTGGCGTATTACATAAGAAAAAAACAATTGGTGATGCAATTCGTCCTATCGAAATTGACGACATTGTAAGAGCCAATCGATTATTATATGCAGCAGCAATTGTATCGGTAATTGTATTTCTAGCAATTCGATTTGCAATTATAATTGCAGTACTTTAAACAAGAAGAGGGGAAAAGAAGATGCACGTACATGGTGGAGATATTTATGGAAAAAAATATGAGCTAGACTATTCAGTCAACGTCAATCCAATGGGGACGCCACAGTCGGTTATTGAAGCAGCAGCAAAAGGAGCAGTGCTTTCTGCACAGTATCCAGATACTCATTGTACCAAACTTCGAGAGAGTCTATCTGAATTTTTATCCGTACCAAAGGATTGGCTTATCTTTGGGAATGGAGCAGCGGATTTGATTTTTTCATTAGTTTTGTCCATTCGACCAAAGAAGATTTTACTTCCTGCACCAACCTTTGCAGAATATGGACAGGCAGCAAAAGTCATTGATACCGAGTTGGTACATTTCTATTTAAAAGAAAAAAACAATTTTGAAATTGATGAGGAAATTTTAGAAGCATTAACCGATGATATTGATATGATGTTTCTATGTAACCCCAATAACCCAACTGGTCGCTTAGTAAGTAAGGAATTTTTAATTAAAATCTTAGATAAATGTAAAGAGAAAAATATTATGCTTGTAGTAGATGAATGCTTTAATGAATTTTTAGACTGTCCAAAAGATTATAGCGTAATGGATCAGTTAGAAAACTATCAGAATCTATTTATTTTAAAAGCATTTACAAAAACTTATGCAATGGCAGGGCTTAGACTTGGATATGGAGTTTGTGCAAATCACACACTGTTAGAAAAGATGGCACAGGTTAACCAGCCTTGGGCGGTATCCATTCCAGCACAGTTTGCCGGAGTGGCCGCATTAAAAGAAGTAGAATATGTAAGGGAAAGTAAGAAAATTTTGGCAAAAGAGCGTAAATTTTTAAAAGAAGCACTCAAAGGACTTGGATTTAAAGTATTTGATTCACAGTCTAACTACATTTTCTTTAAAGCCAATCCAAATTTACAAGAAGAATGTAAGAAACGTGCAATTCTAATTAGAAACTGCGATAACTATGTAGGATTAGAGCCTGGATATTTTCGCATTGCGGTAAAGATGCCAGAAGAAAATAAAAAGCTAGTGAAAATATTGGAGGAAATTGTAAATGGCTAAAGTAATTATGATTCAAGGTACCATGTCCAATGCAGGAAAAAGTCTACTTTGTGCGGGAGTATGTCGTATTTTTAAACAGGACGGTTATAAGGTAGCTCCTTTTAAATCACAAAATATGGCACTCAATTCATTTATTACCGAAGAAGGACTTGAAATGGGACGTGCTCAGGTAATGCAAGCAGAAGCAGCAGGAATTAAACCATCTGTTTTAATGAACCCTATTTTATTAAAACCAACCAATGATACCGGTTCTCAGGTTATTGTAAATGGAGAAGTACTTGGCAATATGTCAGCAAGAGATTACTTTGCTTATAAGAAAAACCTAGTACCAAAGGTAATGGAAGCCTTTAATAAATTAGCAGATGAAAATGATATCATCGTCATTGAAGGCGCTGGAAGTCCAGCAGAAATTAATTTAAAGGATGATGACATTGTAAATATGGGAATGGCAAAGATGGCAAAAGCCCCCGTTTTATTAGTCGGTGATATTGATAGAGGTGGAGTATTTGCACAGTTAATTGGAACGGTGGTACTTTTAGATGATGATGAAAGAGACATGGTAAAAGGACTTATCATCAATAAATTCCGTGGCGATAAGAGCATCTTAGACCCAGGTATTGAGATGCTTGAGCAAAAGTCAAAAGTTCCAGTTGTAGGAGTTGCTCCTTATATGAATATTGAAGTAGAAGACGAAGATAGCTTAACGGAACGTTTCCATGGAAATCAAGAGGTTGGTATGATTGATATTGCAGTGATTCGTATTCCTAGAATTTCCAATTTTACAGATTTTAATCCATTTGAAAGCATTGAAGGAGTATCCCTTCGCTATGTTCATTCCGTAAATGAATTAAAAAATCCAGATATGATTATCCTTCCAGGAACGAAAAACACAATGGAAGATTTACTTTGGATGCGTCAAAATGGCTTAGAAGCTGCAATCTTAAAGGCAGCAGATGAAGGTACCATTATCTACGGTGTATGCGGTGGCTATCAAATGCTTGGAGAAACCTTAAGTGACCCAGAAGGTGTAGAAGCTGGCGGGGAAATGAAGGGTATGGGACTTCTTCCAATGGATACTGTATTTGCAGGCAATAAAACCAGAACAAGAGTAAGCGGACATTATGAAAATGTAACCGGCCCACTTGCCGAGATGAATGGCGTTTATTTAGAAGGCTATGAAATCCATATGGGTGTTACCACATTAAAAGAAGGTGCCAAACCATTTACCAAGATTAAAGACTTTGTATCCGACAGCAAGGAAAAAGCAGATGGAGCTTATAAAGACAATGTTTACGGTACCTATGTACACAGTTGCTTTGATAAGGAAGGTGCAGCAAAGGCCGTTGTAACTGCAATAGCAAAGCATAAAGGATTAGATGCTTCTAAGATTAAAGGAGTAGACTATCAAGAATTTAAAGAAACCCAGTACGATATCCTAGCAGATACCTTACGTAAATATATGGATATGGACAAAATCTATAAGATTATGGAAGAAGGAGTATAATGATGAAAGTACAGTTAGAAAATGTATTACCAAGAGAAATCGAAGCAAGAAGCTTTCAGATTATTACAGAAGAATTAGGCGATAAGAAATTAGATCCTGAAAAAGAATTAATTATCAAACGTTGTATTCATACCAGTGCAGATTTTGAATATGCAGATTCTCTATGTTTTTCAGAAGGCGTAGTAGAAAAAGCAATGAATGCAATTAAAGAAGGAGCCATCATTGTAACCGATACTCAGATGGCACGTTCTGGAGTTAATAAACGTGCTCTAGCTCGTTTCGGTGGTGAGGCATTTTGCTTTATTTCCGATGAAGATGTTGTTGCAATGGCAAAGGCAAACGGTTCCACCCGTGCAGCAGCAGCAGTTGATAAGGCAGCTAAGCTTGAACAAGAAGGCAAGAAGATTATCTTCGCAATTGGAAATGCACCAACAGCCCTCGTTCGTATCTATGAATTAGTACAAGAAGGCAAGCTTCATCCAGAATTAGTAATTGGCGTACCAGTAGGATTTGTAAATGTAGTACAGTCTAAAGAACTTATTATGGAAACCGATGTACCTTATATTGTTGCAAGAGGACGTAAAGGCGGAAGTAATATCGCAGCTTGTATCTGCAACGCACTGATGTACAAGATTGACAACAATCGTGAATAAATAATGGAATTTTGTCATAAACTCTAATAGAAATCGTTTCTTATTATTGAGGAGGAATGATAGATGATTAGAAATAAAGATTATAATGGCAAAATTGTATCAGTAGAAAAATTACATGAATTAGCATCGGATGAAAAAATCGCTCATATTTCCTTAAGTCGTTATCCAGTTTTAGGTTCTGAGATTGGACAAGTTGAAAGTACGAGAGAGTTTAGTAAATGGACGCTAGGATTTAGCGATGGGTATATTATTAGTGTATACGTATAAGAACAAAAATGTGGGTATTCGAGAGAATATCCACATTTTTTTACGAAATAAAACACAATTTAATCACAAAAGGTTGGTACACTATCTATCGTAAAGAAAAAAGAGAAAACCTCAAGTGAAAAGGAGAGATTACTATGAGTGAAGAATATAATAACAATATGAATACAGGAAACACCGATTACAATGAAGTAACAGAAGATGGAGAAAATGGTTTTGTAATTTCAAACTTCAAGCCACATGAAGAAGAACAGAAAAAAGAATATACTAGATTCAATACTTATAAAGAATCAGAATTCAAAACAGACTTCAAACCAGAAAAACCAAAGAAGACAAGAAAGCCTAATTGTTTCGTAAAACGTGCCGCTTGCTTTGTATTAGCAGCAGCAGTATTTGGAAGCATTGCAGGTGGAACCATGGTAGGTATCAACTATGCAGCACAAAAGGCAGGAGTGGTAGCTTCCTCTGATTCAAGTGCAGCAAGTAAGGTGCAGCAGGCACAGACTGTTACACCAACCTCTACAACTAGCTCCGATGGAACCAGTGTAATGGACGTATCCGCAGTTGTAAAAAATGTAATGCCAACCGTTGTAGCTATTACAAATAGTCAGGTTTATAAACAATACTCCACATCCCCATATGATTTTTACCAATATTTCTTTGGAGGCGGTTACTCAGGTAACGATGGAAAGAGTGGAAAGAGTGGAAAGAGCGGAAGCTCATCAGGAGACCAACAGTATCAAGAAGTTGGTGCTGGTTCTGGTATCATCGTAGATAAAAATGACAAAGAATTAATTATCGTAACCAACAACCATGTAATTGAAGATGCAGACGAACTTACCATTACCTTTGCTGATAACAAGACTGCAAAGGCAAGCGTAAAAGGAACCGATTCCGATACCGACTTAGCAGTAGTATCTGTAAAACTTTCTGATTTATCAGATGATACCTTATCTGCAATTAAGACTGCAACTATTGGTAGCTCCGATGATTTAGCAGTAGGTCAAGGCGTAATTGCAATTGGTAATGCATTAGGATATGGTCAGTCTGTAACAGTAGGTTATGTAAGTGCATTAAATCGTACCATTCAGACCGAAGAAAATGTAAACCGTACCGTTATTCAGACCGATGCAGCAATTAACCCTGGTAACAGTGGTGGTGCTTTAATTAATACCAAAGGTGAATTAATTGGTATCAACTGTGCAAAATATTCCGATACCGATGTAGAAGGTGTAGGTTATGCTATTCCTATCAGCCTTGCAAGTTCTATTATCGACAACTTAAAGACCAAGACAACCAAAGAAGAAGTAACCAATGTAAATGAACAAGGATATTTAGGTATTAACGCAGCAACCATCGATAGCCAGAGTGCAGCAGCTTATGGAATGCCAGCCGGTGTCTATGTTGCCTCTATTACTGAAAATGGTCCAGCTTCTAAATCTGATTTAAAAGAAAAAGATATCATCACTGCATTAGATGGTGAGAAATTAAGCACCAATCAGGATTTAGTAGATTTATTAAAATATTATAAAGGTGGAACCGAGGTAGAACTTACCGTTAATACCCTAGAAAATGGCAGTTACAAAGAACATAAAGTAAAAGTAACGTTAGGATATGCCAAGGATAAACCACAGACAACCAATAGCAACCAGTAAAATAAAATGAAATCTTATTAATATTGCATTATTATTAAAAATATGTTACGATTATGTTACAACAAAGGAGGTTAACATGCGTAAAAAAATATTTTTAATAATAATGCTTTTATCTTTTATAGGTTTTTCTAAAACAACAGTCTATGCTGAAGATACGGAAGAGATCATTCAAGATATTAATGAATTAGTTGCAGATAGCTTAGAAAATGTGGATGAAGAGGATAATAGTAAATATCAATTGATGCGAATTGTTGTATTTGCAGATAAATTAGTGAAAGACTATGGTGCGAGTACAGTGATTGAAAATCCAGAGTACCACCAATATGTTCTACAGTTTGATACAGAGGCGGATACAAAGGCTGCGTATCAATTAATTAGTAAGGAAACAAGCTATGATGGATATTTTCTAGATGAGGTTTTAACGAGTGATGATGTGATTTTAGCAAGTGATTTTAAGTCAAATTCATGGGGTACTTATACGATGGGGCTTGATAAGCTTGCAACACAGGCTAAGCAGTATCAGGTGAATACGAAGATTAAGGTAGCTGTGATTGATACGGGTGTGGATAAGAGTCATTCGATTTTAAAGGGTCGAATAGACAGCAGCAGCTATAATCTTGCTGAAAATAATACGGATTTAGAGGATAATTTAGGCCATGGAACACATGTGGCTGGGATTGTAGCGGATAGCACACCGGATAATATTAAGATTATGGCATTAAAGATTTTTAATTCGAGTAATCGAAGTAGTACGATTCTTATTTTAAATGCACTCCAATATGCACTAGAGAAGGGTGCAGATGTTGTAAATATGAGTCTAGGTGTGGATACGAATGCGACAAATTCAACACAAAATCAATTAGATGTGGTAATTGATAAGGCATATCAGCTAGGGATTCCAATCTTTGCAGCAGCAGGAAATGAGAGTAGAAATGTAAGTCAAGTTTATCCGGCTTCTAATAGTAAGACCATTGCAGTTTCTGCACTAGATAAGAGTCTAGCCTTTGATTCTAGTTATTCTAATTATGGAGCTGGAATTGATTTTTGTGCACCGGGAACGGATATTACAAGTGCCCAAGCTGGTGGCGGACTACTGACACAAGAAGGTACTTCCATGGCAGCACCTCATATGGCAGCAGCAGGTGCAATGATTAAGAACCTACATAAGAATTATTCCGTAAGTCAAGTTTATAAGGTGCTACAAAAATATGCGAAGGATTTAGGTAGTAAAGGTAAGGATAGTTATTATGGAAATGGACTTGTGGATTTAAGTACTTATTATAAAGATGAAAAAGTAACCGTATCAAAGACTTCCATTAAGAATTATAAGTTTAAGCTTTCTAAGACTTCGTATATTTATGATGGCAAGGCTAAAAAGCCGAAGGTTACTGTAAAAAATTTGAGTAGTAAAAATTATAGTGTTTCTTATAAAAATAATAAAAAGGTAGGAACGGCAACGGTCACAATTAAGGGCAAGGGTAATTATACGGGTACAAAAACGCTTACTTTTAAAATCAAAAAGCGTTATATTAAATATAGAGTAAGAGTTGGTATGTTGAATTATCGTATAAAACCTGGTAATACGTATCGAATAAAAGGAATCCTACGAAAAAAGCAAGTAATAAAGGTTGTAAATGGCTATTCAAAAAAGAGTAGAGGGGATATTTGGGTTAAAATTTTCTATAAGAATAAATATTATTATGTCAACAGCAGATATTTGACAAAACTATCATAATCAAGTACAATATGCATAGCGAAAAATGTAAGGAGTATTGTATTAGTGGGAGATAATAAGGAACAAAAAGATAACGAATACGAAGAACTTTGTAATATCTGTTATAGACCGGAGAGTGAAGTTGGTAAATTGACTCATATGCCGGGTGGATTAAATGTTTGTAATAACTGTATACAGCAGGCATTTGATTCATTTAAGAACAGTGGAATGAATATTTCTGATTTAATGAAGATGTCTGAGAAGATGCCTCAGATGTCATTTATTGATTTAGGTTCTATGGGTGAACTAGACAATAAGAAAAAGATTAAAAAGAAAAAGACAAAAGAGGAAAAGGAGAAGGAGAGAAAATCCTTTGACCTAAAGTCTATTCCAGCACCTCATCAGATTAAAAAACAATTAGATGAACACGTAGTAGGTCAGGAGAAGGCAAAGAAGATTCTCTCTGTAGCTGTTTACAATCACTATAAGCGTGTATTTGCGGATACTTCCGATGGAATTGAAATTGAAAAATCAAATGTGTTAATGATTGGACCAACAGGTTCTGGTAAGACTTATTTAGTTAAGACATTGGCAAGGTTATTAGATGTGCCACTAGCAATTGCAGATGCGACTTCTCTAACAGAGGCAGGCTACATTGGTGATGATATTGAGAGTGTAATTTCGAAACTATTAGCAGCAGCGGATAATGATGTCGATAAGGCAGAACACGGAATTGTCTTTATTGATGAAATTGATAAAATTGCAAAGAAGAAAGAGACAAGAACTCGTGATGTCAGTGGTGAGAGTGTACAACAGGAACTTCTAAAGATGCTTGAAGGAAGTGTTGTAGAAGTGCCAGTTGGTGGCAGCAGTAAGAATATGATGGTTCCAACAACGACAGTGGATACGAATAATATTTTATTTATCTGTGGTGGGGCTTTCCCAGATTTAGAGGATATCATTAAGGAACGTCTAACGAAGAGAGCGACAATTGGATTTGGTGCGGAACTAAAAGACCGTTTTGATGAAGATGAGAATATTGTACATCAAGTAACAATTGATGACCTTCGTGCCTTTGGTATGATTCCAGAGTTTTTAGGACGTTTGCCAGTTATTATGACGTTAGATGCACTATCTGAGGATTATATGGTTGATATTTTAACGAAGCCTAGAAATGCAATTGTAAAACAATATAAGAAGTTGTTGGCAATGGACGAAGTGGAATTAAATTTTGAAGAGGAAGCCCTTCATGTGATTGCAAGAAAGGCATTAGAAAAGCATACAGGTGCGAGAGCTCTTCGTGCAATTATTGAAG
>CABUZU010000044.1 GCA_902496125.1 uncultured Lachnospiraceae bacterium | reverse complement strand
GATGTAGCAATACTGATAATACAACAAACCCATCGTCTCAAACTAGTCCTTCCACAGCAAACTCTGATGGAATGAATGATGGAATGACAAATGAGACAACGGAAAGTGTAACGGAATAAAGTAAAAGGGAGCGAAATGCTCCCTTTTACTTTATTCTTCTATTCGATCTAATTTACTAATAGAAACCTCATAAGCTACTCTCTTTTCGCTTAATTCATCATCAATTTTCTTTGTGTATTCCCTTGATTGAACTCTACCCCATAATTGAATACGATTACCAACTTCAAAGCTTGAAGCAAATCTTGCATTTCTTCCCCATGCAATACAAGGTATATAATCTGACTTGCCATAAGGACGATTAACTGCTACTAATAAATCCGCAATTTCCCTACCTAGTGGTGTTTTTCGATAAATAGGTTCTTTACATATATAGCCATCTAAGAAAATTTGATTGGTCTTTGTATAATCCGTAAAACTCTCTAAGAAATTAACTTCTCGAACAAATACCGAAAGAACTAAACGATTTTTCATCCCTTCATGCCTATTATAGGAACGAAATTGTCCACTAGCTTCAATCGTCATCCCCTTATAATCACGAGTAACATCCATTAATCTTTCCGATACTAACAGTGGAATTAAATCTGCCTGTGCACTTAGACGATTTACCTTTAATTCTGTTACATAAAATCCTTCTCCATATACCTCATGACTATATGTAAATTCAGATGCTACCTCTCCAATTACAGTTACTTTGTTGTTATCAATCATTTTTTCTGACATATGCTATGTCCCCCTTGGTCTATTATTCTTTTTAAAATTTCTTTACATTTTTATGACTGTATACTATAATTAAAAACGTTACAAAAAAATATTTATTACAAAAAACTAATAAATCTTTTGAAAGGATTTATCATTTATGAAACAATTTAAATTCAAACAAAAAGACCCAATTGACCACTATACTTATCTTACAGCATTTTTCCTGCCTATTTTAATTATGTTATGTGTGTTTATTGGAAACGAAATTTATCCATTTGGTGATAATAGCTTTTTGCGTACAGATATGTATCACCAATATGCACCTTTTTTCGCTGAATTTCGTAGGAAACTCGTAACAAGTGGTAGTCTTAGCTATACGTGGGATATTGGTATGGGTACCAATTTTACTTCCTTATTTGGCTATTATTTGTCAAGTCCTTTTAATTGGCTTATCTTTTTATGTCCTAAAGGTCTTGTCATTGATTTTATGACCTATTTAATCGTATTTAAAATTGGTCTTTGTGGACTAAGCTTTGCTATTTTTTTACGTCATAAAACCGATAAACCAGATATTGGCATTTCTTTCTTTGCCATTTTTTATGCACTGTCAGCCTACCTTGCAGCCTATAACTGGAATATTATGTGGCTAGACTGTGTATGGCTTGCACCTTTAATTTTACTTGGTATTGAAAGACTTGTTCGTGATGGCAAATGCTTTTTATATTGTATTTGTTTAGGACTTGCCATTTTATCAAATTATTACATTGCAATTATGCTATGCATTTTCTGTGTATTGTATTTTATTGTAACCATCATTTGTACTCCAAACAATAAGTCAGGATATTTACGAGCTTGTTTTCAATTTGCACTCTATTCTCTTCTTGCTGGTGCACTTGCTGCAATCTTATTAATTCCTGAATACTATGCACTTAAATACACTGCATCAAGTGATATCTCTTTCCCAGATACGATTCAGACCTACTTCTCTATTTTTGCAATGCTTGCAAGACATTTAATGAATGTTGAAACAGAAATCGGACTTGACCATTGGCCTAATATCTACAGTGGGATTGCAGTACTACTTTGCTTGCCTATGTATTTTATCAATCGCAAGATTCCAGCAAAAGAAAAGATTTGTAAAGGAACCCTTATGGTCTTTTTATTAATCTCTTTTGCTACAAATGTCTTAAACTTTATTTGGCATGGATTCCACTATCCTAATAGTTTGCCTTGTCGTCAATCTTTCTTATATACAGCCCTTATCCTATCTATGTGTTACGAAGGATATAAAGACTTGTTAGACTATAAGAAAGAAACATTAGTCAAGGTATTCTTTGGTGGACTTGCCTTTATTATCTTATGTGAACAATTAATTACCGAAGAAGAATTTAGCTATATTACCTTTTATTGTAGCTTAATATTCTTAGCCCTTTATGGACTAATTGCTTATTTATACAATACGCATAAATTTTCTTCTTATCCATTAATTGTTATGGTTTTAGTCATAATTACCGTTGAAATGACGATTAACACCGCCTATACAAGCGTTACAACTGTTACTAGAAGTACCTATTTATCTTTTACTGAAGATTATCAAACTCTAATTAAAGAAGTAAAAAATGATGACTCTGGTTTTTATCGTTTTGAAAAATATTCTAGAAAAACCAAAAATGATGGAGCATTTGTCGGTTACCCTTCTATTTCCACCTTTTCTTCTACTTCTTATGGAGCAATCTCTGATTTTTATAGAGATTTAGGAATGGAATCTTCGATGAATGCTTATAGCAACAATGGAATTACACCATTAATTAATACCTTATTTGATGTAAAATACATGCTTTCAACAGTTACACAAGAGGAATCGGACTTAACAAGCTATTATCGCGAATATGGTGACGGATATGTTTATAAAAACAATTATACCTTAAATGTCGGTTATATGCTAGCCTCTAATTTAGAAAAACAATGGAATACAGATAATTCAAGTCCTATCTCTGTGCAAAACCAATTTGCAAAACTCGTAGCAAATACTCATGTTTTTGATAAAATTGAGGATACTGAAAACTTTGATGATACGTTTACAATTACCGTTGATAAACCAACCCATATTTTTGTAGAAGTAACAAATTCAGATATTACAGAAGTCAGTGCTACGATTGGTGATGATACGAAATCTTTTTCTAATGTAGACCGTGGTTTCTTATTAGATTTAGGAGTTTGCTATCCAGAAGATGATATTTCACTTTCCACAAGCGATGATGCTGTTTTTACTGCTGATGCTTATGGGGTGAACCAAGACGGTGTTATTTCTGTTTATAATAAATTATCTAAGCAACAATTAGAAGTTACCAATTATACAGATACTACAATTGATGGTACTATTACTTGTACCAACGATGGAAGAATGCTTATTTCCATTCCCTATGACCCAGGTTGGACTTTAACAGTCGATGGAAAGGAAACAGACCTTTTAACATTTAAGGATTCTTTATTAAGTGCGAATTTAACAAAGGGTACCCATTCTATCCATTTAGAATATCACACACAAGGATTACAAATTGGCACCTATATTACAGTTGCTGCCATTATCCTTTTAATTTTGTTGTTCTTTTTAAAGAAATTTAGAAAGCCAAATCCAACAAAACCAATAGAAATTGAAATGAATGATGAAGAAGACGAGGAGGAAGAAATCGCATGAAACTATGGGGAGGACGTTTTACCAAAGAAACCAATCAATTAGTAGATGAATTTAATGCATCTATTACCTTTGATAAAAGATTTTGGAAACAAGATATTACAGGAAGTATTGCTCATGTTACCATGTTAGCAAAACAACAGATTTTAACAGAGGATGAAAAAAATACTATTATCAATGGATTAAATTCCATTATTGCTGATATTGAATCTGGAGCATTAGAAATTGATGAAACTAGTGAAGATATCCACAGTTTTGTAGAAGCTACTTTAATCGAACGAGTAGGAGAAGCTGGTAAAAAGCTTCATACAGGACGTAGTCGTAATGACCAAGTTGCTTTAGATATGAAGCTTTATACCAGAGATGAAATTGGTGTTTTAAAAGAATTAGTCGTTAATCTATTAAAAGCAATTCTTAAAGTAATGGAAGAAAATACCGATACTTACATGCCTGGATTTACTCATTTACAGAAGGCCCAGCCATTAACTCTTGCCCATCACTTTGGTGCATATTTTGAAATGTTTAAAAGAGACTATGAACGTCTCTGTGATATTTATAAGAGAATGAATTACTGCCCTCTAGGCTCTGGTGCTCTTGCCGGTACTACTTATCCATTAGACCGTGAATACACTGCTAGTCTTTTAGGATTTGATGGTCCTACTTTAAATAGTATGGATTCTGTTGCAGACCGTGATTACTTAATCGAATTACTTTCTGCTATGTCTACTATTATGATGCATTTAAGCCGTTTTTCAGAAGAAATTATCATCTGGAATACAAATGAATATCAATTTGTAGAAATTGATGATACCTACAGCACAGGTTCTAGTATCATGCCTCAGAAAAAAAATCCTGATATTGCTGAACTTGTACGTGGTAAAACAGGACGTGTCTACGGTGCTTTAATATCCATTCTTACTACAATGAAGGGGCTTCCTTTAGCTTATAATAAAGATATGCAAGAAGACAAGGAAATGACATTTGATGCAATTGACACGACTAAAGGTTGCTTACAACTCTTTGCTGGTATGATTTCTACCATGCGTTTTCGTAAAGATAAAATGGCTAAGAGTGCTATGAATGGATTTACAAATGCTACCGATGCTGCTGATTACCTTGTAAATCACGGTGTTGCATTTAGAGATGCACATGGTATTATTGGTCGTATTGTTCTTTATTGTATTGATAAGGGAATCTGTATTGAAGAGATGTCTCTTGAAGAACTAAAAGAAATTTGCCCTGTATTTGAAGAAGATATCTATGATGCAATTAGCTTAAAAACTTGCGTTGAAAAGCGTATGACTATCGGTGCTCCAGGTCCTGATATGATGAAAGAAGTAATTAAGAAATCTAAAGCTTATTTAGAACAATTATAAAAAAATACCTCCTAAATTAAATAATTTAGGAGGTTCTTTTTTATTGAATAATTTCTAAAATCTTTGCTTTCTCTTCTTCTGAAATAGACTTATTATCATATAATGATGCAATTAAACCAGATGGTGAGCTTTCAAACCAGAAATCTAAGAATTTAGTGGTCTGTTCTTTCTTATAATCTTCCTCTTTTACTAATGGAACATAATAAAATACTCGGCCCTGTCTGTAGGATTTCACATAGCCTTTCTCAATTAAATGTAATAAGAAAGTACTAATCGTCTGTCTTTTCCATTTTTTATTAAAACGAGTTTCTAAATCTTTCATAATTTCCTGCAAAGACACATCCTTCTTTGCATCCCAAACACTCTTCATTACAATTTCTTCGCAATCAGTCATAAATTCCATGTCTTTCATGTCTTTCATTCCTTTCGAATCTATTTTATCACTAAATATTTAAGATTATCCTTATCTTAGCATAAAAATTCTGATAAAACAAGCACTTAGTTTAAAAATCTAAGTTGAATATCTATATTCTCTTCATCAATCTCCATTACTGCATAAGATGGAGCCGTATTTCTTGGTAATTCAAGGCTTCCAGGATTAATAAAATACATATCTCCTACTTTTGAATTTAAAGCTTCGTGTGTATGTCCAAAACAAATAATCTCTGCATGAGCTTCCATTGCTAAATGCTTTAGCTCCTGTAAATCCCATTTTACATTCTGTCTATGTCCATGAACAATAAGTATCTTATGTCCTGCTAGCTCAATCTCTTCTTTTAATGGTAGATTTACATCGCTGTCACAATTACCCCTTACCATATAAAGTGGGCATGTTATTTCATTCTTAAAAAAACGATAGGGAAGTTGACTATCTCCACAATGAATCACCCCATCATAAGGACCTGTCTTCTCTAAAATCTTAAATAATCTCTGGTATCTGCCATGACTATCACTCGCAATTAAATATCTCATCTGCGTTCCTCCTTGTGGTAGATAGAATAACATAGTCTAATTCTTTTGTCAAGCCTTTTATGAACATTAGTTCTTTTTTAAATATTTTATCATTCCACTTGCTATACATTTCGCGATTTTTTCTTGATACTCTTGCGTAACTAATTGATTTGCTTCTTCTGAATTAGATAAAAATCCACATTCACAAATAACAATCGGTGCCTTTGTATGTAATAATAAATAATAGCTGTCATTTGATTTAATCTTTCTTGTATTTTTCTCTTCCCCAATTAAGTCATTAAAACTTTCTTGAATTAGCTGTGCTGCAAGTTTTCCTTTCTTAGATGTTTTATAATAAAAGACTTGTGGACCATGAATTTCTTCTTCATGATAACTATTTTGATGAATACTTACTGCTAAGCTAGGATTTGCCTTTTCAATTATGCTGCATCTATTGCTTAAATCTTCTATTTTCTTATTCGTCGAATTTTTTGTATATAATCCAGTATCTTGTGTCCTTGTAAGGATTACTTGTATTTTTTCTTTTTCTAGTTCCTTTTTTAATAAAAGCACAATTTTTAAATTAATATCTTTTTCTAATGCATGATTAATCCCTACTTTTCCTGAGTCTTCTCCACCATGACCTGCATCTAATACAATACAAGGATTTAAATTTGATTCAACTTGCGAATTTACCGATGAAACAGTTTGCTTCTTATAATTATTTACTATCGCTGCTGCTGTAATAATCATTAAAATTCCTAGTAATAATTCCATTCTTTTCATCTTATTCTCCTCATCTTTTTAGACCAATATATGCGAAAAAAAAGAAGGATATGATTCTCTCATATCCTTCTAGTCGATTTTGTTTTTCCTTACTTTTGATTATACTTCGCTATAACAGGCCATACATCACTTGATTCAAGGCCTAATTTCCAACATGCAATTCCTGCAAGATTATTATCTTGTACTAATTTTAATTTCTGCTCTAATGAACGTGCGTCTTCCATCCATATACGGTATTTGCCTTCTTTTAATGGAATCTCAACATAATACTGACCAAGGGGCTCATCCCAACTAGGCTCTGCCTTATACTTATTAATTAGCTCACTAACTGCATCCATTGAATAAGCAGAAGACGTCAATTGATATCTTTCGTATTCAGAATTTCCATCTTCTCGAATGTCCTTACTATCTGTTGCATATTGTTCTGGTACTTCCTTCCACACTCTTGTATAAAATGGAATCCCATTGATTAGCTTCTCTGGTGGCACCATATCAAGTGCATTGGTAATTCCATCACTTACATAAGATAACGATGCAACCGAACCTGCTTCGGAACCTTGCCAATGCTCATCATATGCCATAATAATCACATAGTCTACAATAGACCCTTGTTCTGACATATGGTATTGTTCTCTAATGTAAGTCGGATTGGTATTGTCCACCGATAAAATTAATTTTTCTTTACGGCAAAGTGCAGATAGTTCACGCAAAAATTCCAAATAATGCCAACCTGCTTCAGAACTTACATATTCAAAGTCTACATTAATTCCATCTGCTCCTACTTTTTTTACATCACGAACTAAATTTCTAGCTAAGTTCAAACGAACCTTCGTATTGCTAAGTACATTGTAGATACTCATGTTTTTATCAAAATCATCTACTAATGCCCAGACCTGAAGTCCCATCTTATGTGCCTTCTTTACATAATCTGCACTTGCAAATGACGTATAATTGCCATCATCTGACTTAATCGCAAACCAAGTGGGTGAAATTACATTTAACCCTTTTGTATCCTTTAAAAGGCTCTCCATCTTATTATTAGCCGATGCAACCGATACTTGCTGCCAACCTAAACATACCTTTTCACCCAATGAAATATTTGTATATTCTGCTTCTTTATAAGTTGATTTTGTTTTTTTCGTATTCGTTGTACTTTCTTTTAACATCAGATTTAATACATATCCAATATGTCCATCCTTTGTACGTACAAAACTCCATACATCATTTGGTCTAGAAATCACTTCGACCTCTTCGCCTTTTTTTAATCCTGAAATCTTTAAACCTTTCAAACTAGCAACGGTACGTGTATTTATCTTACTCTTAGTTTTAACATAAGTTCGATTCTTTTCCACCTTATTTAAATAAATTCGATTCGGACTTTTAAAAATTTCTGATTCTATTTCCATATAAGATTTAATAAAATCTAATGAAAGATATAATTGTCCATCTTTTTGATAAAACTTATCCTTTTGTTGAATCGAATTTTGATTAATTTTTACAGCATCGGTAAAAATAAACGTATTCGAACTTCCATCCCAATAAAAACGACTATCCAAATTTAGTTTTACAAATTCATACGGCAGATAAACTTGATTATCTATTAAGAGTCCTTTTTCATCTTTTAGACTACCTTCTGAGATGATTGCCACTTGTTTATCACTAACACCATAATATGAATTTAAATCCTTTTGTTCCTTAGACAGTAACACTTGTTCTATTAAACTAGGTGCTTGCCACAATACAATCCCACCTGCTCCGATTAAACATAAAATAATAACAAGAATTCCTATTAAAAACTTCTTCATGAAAAGCTCCTTCCAATCATCGGTATATGATGAATCATACCTCATAAATGCATGACTGTCTAGGACTTTTTTAATACGTGGGTATATTTATCTAGTAGGGGATGTATTGGGTAATCTTCTATCACCTCCAAACGTAATAAATTTTTGTGATAAATTATAAATTGGTAGGCCTAATCCAATTGTATTATTAGTATAATCCTATTTTGTGTTTTTTGTCAACCGTTTTATAAAATTTTCTTAAAATCCCTTTACATTGTTACCATCTTTCTATATAATTATCAACATAGATTATTCGTCCCAAAACAGAAGGAGGGATTTTATGCATATTGAAAGAATTAATGAAAATCAGATACGTTGCACCTTAAGCAGTAATGATTTAAAAACCAGACAATTAGATATCTCTGAACTCGCCTATGGAAGTGAGAAAGCTCGTTCCCTCTTTCATGAAATGATTGAGAAGGCTTCTGACGAATTTGGATTTGAAGCAGAGGATATGCCTTTAATGGTAGAAGCAATTCCTCTTCCATCTGAGAGCATTATGTTAATTATTACTAAAGTAGAAGACCCAGAAGAATTAGATACTCGTTTTTCTCGATTCTCTTCTTTTGATGACAAAGAAGACGAAACGATTTCCAATCACCGTGCCGATGATATTTTAGACCTTTTTAAGTCTATTTTTGAAAAGAATATCAAAGACCTTGATGATAAGAATGATTTAGACGAATGTGCAAAGGAAACAAGTGACCCTTCATTAATTAATATTTTACGAATCTATGCATTTGACAATTTAGATTCTATTATTGAAGTTGCCCGTATCCTGCACAATAACTACAATGGTACGAACTCTTTGTATAAAGATGAGAAGAAAAATTGTTATTATTTAACAATCAATAAATCTTACCATACGCCTGAGGAATTTAATAAAGTTTGTAACATATTATCTGAATATGGACGTAATTTAAATCAGAATACTTTAGCTCAAGAAGCTTACTTTATCGAGCATTATACTTGTATTGTAAAGGATACTGCTCTTCAAAGACTTTATTTATTTTAAACATACAAAAAGGGAAGGCAACATCGCCTTCCCTTTTTACTATCTTCTTACGCTTCTTTTGCTGCAAGATATTTATTGATATGAGCAACTAATGCATCTGCGTCCATACCATGAACCATTGCTGCTTCTGCTAATGATTCCATAGCTGATGATGGGCAACCGATGCAATGCATACCAGCACCCATAAGGATTCCGATGATGCCTTCATCTACCTGAAGTAAGTCGCCAATTAACATTTCTTTATTAATCTGCTTTGCCATTATTATTTCCTCCTTGAGTTCGTTTGTTTTTTCGTAAACGTATTCATTGTATCATAAAAAATTTAGTTTAGCAATCGTTATTTCAAAACTTTTTTTGTTAAAATTGTTCAATTTCTACTTGAATTATTTGCGTGTATGTATTACAATATTATCAGATGACATGAAATAGGGTTTTCTTGTCAATCAAACATATCACATATTTAAGGAGGATTATTAACATGGCTTATGTAATTACTGACGAATGCGTATCTTGCGGTTCTTGTGCTGATGCTTGTCCAAACGACTGCATTACCGAAGGTGATGACAAATACGTAATCAACGCTGACGAATGTTTAGATTGTGGTTCTTGTGCAGACGAATGTCCAAACGATGCAATCAAAGCTGAATAATTGTTAGACAATAATGAATCTAAGATAGGTTCCAACGAAACGTTGGAACCTATTTTTATATGCTCCTTCTATGAAAGAGCTTATTCTTTTTATTTTTCTTAAGTGGAATGATAGGGCTTCTTGTCATTGCTGCTTCACTTCTTGCTTTATTATTTGATTGATAAGCTCTTAATAACTCATCTAATCTACGAAAACGTTCTTCTTCTCTTTGCTCTTGCATAGCCATTACTTGATTAAGAGTCTCTCCCATCTGCCTTCCCATCATTCTTTCAATCTTACGAATTAATGCTTCATTATTATTTTCTAATGCCTGCATCATAATTTGATTCATTAACGTATGGAACTGCTCTAATCGTTCTTCTTTCGTACACTCTACATTTACCTCTTCTTTTAATGCTAATGCACTTTGTTCTCCTAGCTTCTTTAATTCTTCTAAATCTTTCTTTAATGCTGCTCTAATTGCTCGTAGTTGATAGCCTTCTTCTTTCATGTCTAAAATCTTACGAAATACCTGAATATGTTTTTCTGAATACTCTCGGTGTCCCATTTCATTTCTTGGTATATTAATTCCTAATTCTTCTTCCCAGTAACGAAGTACATGAGCTTCTACATGCAAACGACGTGAAGCTTCTGAAATTTGATAACTGGTACTACCACCCATAGACACGCTCCTTTCTATCTAACATTTGCATTATAACACAAAATCCCAGTGTTTTAACACTGGGACTATCATTAATTTTAATGATTTTTTTGAAGATTGCCGAATTTTGTATAATCTGGAAGCCAAGCAAGCTCTACAGTACCTGTCGGGCCATTACGTTGCTTTGCAATAATGATTTCTGAAATATTTTTAGAGCTAGAATCTTTATTGTAATAATCATCACGATAGATAAACATAACCACATCGGCATCCTGTTCAATTGCACCAGACTCTCTAAGGTCTGATAACATCGGTCTATGGTCTTGTCTTGCTTCACAAGCACGACTTAACTGTGATAAAGCAATAACTGGACAATCAATTTCACGAGCAAGGGCTTTTAGCGACCTTGAAATATCGGATATTTCTTGTTGGCGATTATCGCCTTGACGACTATTCCCACTCATTAACTGAAGGTAGTCAATCATCACAAGTGATAAATCGTGTTCTAATTTAAATCTACGACATTTACTTCGAAGCTCTGAAATCGAAATACCAGGAGTATCATCGATAATTAAACGAGAGCTTCCAATTCGACCTGCACTGTCTACTAATTTCTCCCAATCAGACTCTGTCAAATTACCTGTACGAAGATTTTGAGAGTTTACATAAGAATCCATTGCAAACATACGATTTACAAGCTGTTCCTTTGACATTTCTAGACTAAATATTGCACAGGTTTTCTTACTTCTAAGCACTACATCCTGTGCAATATTTAGAACAAATGCTGTCTTACCCATAGAAGGTCTTGCTGCCACTAAAATTAAGTCAGAGGGCTGTAAACCTGAGGTTTTATAATCTAAATCAGTAAAACCAGTTGGTATTCCTGTTACCGAACTTTTATTTTTTGCAGCTTGTTCGATTTTATCTAATGCATTTAATACAATTTGTCTAATTGGCGTATAATCGCCTGTACTTTTATTTTTAAGTAAATCAAAAATTGATTTTTCTGTATATTCTAAAATTTCATCGCAACTTTCTTTCCCTTGATAACATCTCTTTGCAATGTCTTCATTTACCTTAATTACTTGGCGAAGAAGAGATTTATCTGCAACAATTCTAGCATATTGTGCAATATTGGTACTCGATACTACACCCATTAAGAGTTCTCTTGTAAAATCAATTGTTGTCGCCTCCGGCGGCAAGTCTTTTTCTTTTAGACGCTCTTGTAGTGTAATTAAGTCAACAGATTTTCCTTCATTAAATAATTCAACAATACTTTCAAAAACAATTCCATATTGTTGGTTATAAAAATCTGAGCGTTTTATCATTTCAGAAGCAGTTACAATTGCTTCTCGGTCTAAAAGCATAGAACCGATAACTGAGCGCTCTGCTTCCATACTATAAGGCAACTGTCTTTTTATTACATTTTCATCCATAATGATTACTCGAATTCTCTACTATGCTTCTGCTACGTGTACTTTTAAAGTTCCTATTACATCTTTATGCAAACGACAATTTACATTGTGCACACCACAAGTTTTAATTGCTTCATCTAATTGCATCTTCTTCTTATCTAATTCAATATTAAATTGTTTCTTTACAGCTTGTGCAATTTCCTTTGTAGATACGGAGCCAAATACCTTTCCGCCTTCGCCAGTTTTTACTTTAAGCTCAACAGTGATTCCTTCTAATTTCTTAGCTAATTCCTTTGCATCTGCTAATTGCTTCGCAGCAAGCTTATCTTGATGTTGCTTTTGAAGCTTTAAATCATTTAAATTCTTAGAATTTGCTTCTAATCCTAATTTCTTAGGAAGAATAAAATTCCTTGCATATCCATCATTGACATTTACAATCTGTCCTTTTTTTCCTAATGACTTTACGTCTTCTAATAATACAACCTTCATAGCATGTTCCTCCTGTTTCTATATGCAAGCGAATATTCGCTTGATTCTTTAAATTTCACCATCATCAAGCATTTGCTTTATAGTTACTTTTACATATTCTTTGGCTTCTTCTAATGTACAGCCTGCCATCTGTGCTCCAGCCATGGTTCCATGACCACCGCCACCTAGTTTTTCCATAATTAATTGTACATTAATTTCATCAATGGAACGAGCACTGATGTAAATACTATCTTTATAACGTGTAAGTACAATCGATGCCCCTACACCAATAATATTTAAAAGTTCATTCGCGGCTTGTGCCCCTGCTATTGTAGGACTTTCTAAATCCTCTGCTGGGCAAATACTAATCGCAAATCGATTTTCAAAAATCTCTGCATTACGAACTGCTTCTGCCCTTGCTCGATATTCTTCCATATGCTCTCTAAATAACTTACGAACACGGCTCATATCCGCACCACATCTTCTTAAAAATGCAGCTGCTTCAAACGTTCTAACACCTGTTTTATTTGCAAACTGTCCAGTATCCATTGCTATTCCTGCATACATTGCATCTGCCTCTACTGCGTTTAATTTAATATTATCTCCACTATACTGGATAATTTCTGAAACTAATTCACAAGCAGACGACGCATAGGGTTCTACATAAGATAAAACCGCATTGTCGATACTGTCCTTACTCTGACGATGATGGTCTAAAACAACAATATGATTTGAACGCTCTAATAATTCTGGGCATTCGGTATAGCTACCACGGTTTGCATCTACTACAACTAAAACAGTCGAATCATTAATCAATTCTAATGCTTCTGTACTGTCTATAAATAAATGGCCTGAATATTCAGGGATTGCACTTAACATCTCTACAATTGGACGAATCGAAGTATTAATTTCATTTAATACAATATAAGCCTTCTTACCTTGTGTATATGCAATTCGATAAACACCAACTGCCGCTCCAATTGCATCAAAATCAGGAATTTTATGTGCCATAATAATTACAGAATCTTTCGTAGTAAGAAGTTCTCTAAGTGCATGTGCCTTTACTCTCGCCTTTACTCTAGTATTCTTTGCTACGGTTTGTGCTTGTCCGCCAATATAGCTAATCTCTTCGTTATCCTTAATTACCACCTGATCTCCACCACGACCAAGTGCCATATCAATTGCAGTACGCGCATATTCATAGTTTGTTTCATAACTATTGCCATGAATACCAAAGCCAATACTAATGGTTAAAGACTGTTCGTTTGGCAAATTAATTGCACGAATTTCATCCAAAATATAAAATTTATCTTCTTTCATCGCATTCATGGACTTTTGAGGAACGACAAGGAAATATTTATCCTTCTCCATCTTCTTAATAAGTCCACCCATTTGAGAAAAATATTTACTAATCTTTCGCTCGACATGTGCACCAATTAGTGTCTGTTTTGCTTCTTCAATTGTTCCCATAATTTCATCATAGTTATCTAAGTAAAGTAATCCAATGATGATACGCTCTTCTTCTAAATTCTCTTCTAATGCTAACTGCTTTGTTACATCATAAAAACAAACCGTATAATAAGAAGCCTTTGCGACATCCTTTGGTAATTCCTTAATTAGATACTGTAATCCATCTAATCTAGTAGGAGTAATTTCCATCTGAAATTTCTTATCTTCAAAAGAAAAAACTGGAATCTCTTTTTCTTCTTCTAATGAAAATGTTACTCCTTTCATATTGGGAAACAAATTTTTAACATTTTTTAGATACAATGCCGTCTTTTCTGGAAACATCTGTTCAAATGCCTCATTGATCCAGTAAATCTTGCCACTGCTATCGACTAAAATATAAGGAAGCGATAACTTTTTTAAAAGTCTTACCTGCACAGAGGACTGCTTAAAAGAATTTGCAACAAGATTCCGCACAAATTCTGTTCTATAAGAACTTAAATATCGAAATCCAATTGCTACAAATACTACACTAAAAATCAGTACAACTAATTCTGCCGGACGACTAATAATAAAAGTCAGTACATTTAGTAAAATCAGAATTGTAGCTAACAATAATGCTATTCGATATTCTGATTTCCACAAAGTCTTTATACTAATCTTTGTCATAATGTTTTCTCCTTTAATGCTTTGCCACCTAGTATTATAACATTATTTGCATGAAAAAGAAACCAATAAATAGTTAAAAAAGCCGAGGCTTCACAATAAATTGGATAACCTCGGCAATTATTCGTTTAATAAATTATTATTAATCTAAAGTGTAAGGCATTAATGCAACGTGTCTAGCTCTCTTAATTGCAACGGTAAGAGCTCTCTGATGTTTTGCACAGTT
>CABUZU010000043.1 GCA_902496125.1 uncultured Lachnospiraceae bacterium | reverse complement strand
TCCCGAAGGAAAATTGCTTCGCTCGACTTGCATGTGTTAAGCACGCCGCCAGCGTTCATCCTGAGCCAGGATCAAACTCTCGTTAAAAATGTTTGAAGCTGTTTCAAGATTAACTTTGTCTAATCTTTCTTCCATCTTACTGTTGTTTGGGTCATTAGTTTGTTACTAATGCTCGTTTGTTCTGAATTATTCTCTTTTTAGAATCTTTCAGGGTTGGAATATATTGTTTTATTATCAAGGTTCTGTGTTGTTCTTTCTTAACAGCAACTTTGATAGTTTATCATAAACTTTTGCATTTGTCAAGAACTTTTTTTATTTTTTTCTTTTTTCTTATTTTACAACTTGTAAGAAAGTGTTTCGTTTTTTTCTTTCTCTCAAGTGCTCGTATATAATATCATCTTAAAATCCATTTGTCAACAATTTTTTCCAAAAAATTTTATTTTCTTTTACTTGACTTAAATTTAAAAAATTTTATACTTAGAGATGATGATACCACTAATCCTGGTATC
The DNA here is from genome assembly GCA_902496125.1 of uncultured Lachnospiraceae bacterium. Classification (GTDB taxonomy): domain Bacteria; phylum Bacillota; class Clostridia; order Lachnospirales; family Lachnospiraceae; genus TWA4. The sequence continues at coordinate 14,437 of CABUZU010000043.1, read as the reverse complement.
ATTGGAGCCAAAATACTTTTGACCCCAACATCATATCAACATTTCACTTGGAGGATTTTTCTATGATAAAAAAATTTACCTTTGGTACTCCAATCGAAACAGACGCTGTTTTGATAAAGCAACCAAACTCTACTACCCCAATCCCTTATTTAAACCAAATCACCTACAAAGAACTTCTATCAAATAGTATTTCTCGTAAAAAAGATAATTCTACCTATGAAGAATTTTTTAATGACAATTCTATTTGCTTTACCTATGATATGGAAGATTCTACTCAAATCTATGGTTTAGGTGAACAAGTTCGTGGTATGAATAAACGTGGATGGATTTATCAAAGCTATTGTAAAGATAACGGCGACCATATTGAAACCACATCATCTCTTTACGCTTCTCATAACTTTTTCTTAGTTTGCGGAGGCAAGGATTTATTCGGTGTATTTTTAGATTTTCCTGGAATTGTAAATTTTGACATAGGATATAAAAAACTTGACCGATTGAGTATTGAAATCTCTAACCCGAACTTTACTCTCTATATAATAGAAGGAACCTCACCAAGAGATATTATTAAACAATTTCGACATATAATAGGAAGAAGTTATATCGCTCCTCTTTGGGCATATGGATATCAACAAAGCCGATATAGCTATATGAGCTCAGATGAAGTACGTGAAGTTGCAAAGAAACATGAAGAATCAGGATTTGGTCTTGATGCTATTTATCTAGACATTGATTATATGGAGCGTTACAAAGACTTTACATATAATAAAGATACTTTTGGAGATTTAAAAGAACTAACCGATGAGCTACAAGAGAAAAACCTTCACCTTGTCCCTATTATCGATGCTGCTGTAAAAATCGAGGATGGTTACTCTGTATATGAAGAAGGCGTTGCCAATAATTATTTTTGTAAAGATGAAAATGGCAATGACTTTGTTGCTGGTGTATGGCCTGGCAAGGTACATTTTCCTGATGTATTAAATGAAAAAACTAGAGAATGGTTTGGAAATCAATATCAAGCACTTACAGACCTTGGAATTGATGGTTTTTGGAATGACATGAACGAACCTGCCATCTTCTATTCAGAAGAAAATTTAAATTACGTATTAGAAAAAATCACAAGTTATAAAGGTACTAACCTTGATATTCATTCTTATTTTGAAATGGTTCGCCTTGTCGTTGGACTTTTAAATAATCCCGATGATTATAAACGATTCTATCATAAGATGACCATTAATGGTGAAGATAAAATCTTTAGACACGACCTTGTTCATAACCTATATGGATATTTTATGACACGAGCTGCGAAAGAAACATTTGATAGAATGTATCCAAACAAACGATTACTGTTATTCTCTCGTTCATCTTATATTGGTATGCATCGATATGGTGGACTTTGGACAGGAGACAACTATTCTTGGTGGAGTCATATGAAATTATTACTAAGTCAACTTCCAGCTATTAATATGTGCGGATTTATTTATACTGGCTGTGACGTAGGTGGATTCCAAGACAATACAACCAAAGATTTAATGATGCGTTGGCTAGCTTTTTCCTTATTTGTTCCATTAATGCGTAACCACAGTGATTGTCATTCTGATTTTCAAGAACTTTATCGTTTCGAAAATCAAGAAATTTTTAGAAATCTATTAAAAATTCGTTACGCCATAGTCCCTTATTTATATAGTGAATGTGTAAAAGCTTGTTTAAATGATGACCTTGTATATTGCCCACTCGCATTTGAATGGCCAAATGATTCACTTGCCTGCGAGACCTATGACCAATTATTAGTTGGGGAAAGCATTATGATTGCTCCTATTATGGAACAAAATAAGACTGGCCGTTTCGTTTATTTACCAGAGGAAATGATGCAAGTATCAATGAAATCTGACACCGATTACTCTACTAAGATTTTACCTGCTGGTGTTCATTATATCCATGCAGATTTAGATACCGTTGTATTCTTTATTCGAAAGAATCATATGATTGTACTTGGAAAAGGTGTGTTAAATACTTCAGAGATTTCTCCAAGTGACTTTACCACTTTAGGATTTTCTAAAGAGAATACTCCTCTATCCTATACTTGTTATTTTGACGATGGATATTCAAAAGACTATACAAATCCTAACAATTATATCACTTATACAATCTAAAAAAACGGATGCCTTTGGCATCCGCTTTCTTATAATTATTTTTCATCTTTTGGAATCGCAATATTTAGAATGATTGCAACAACTGCTGCTGGCACAATACCAGAACCACCGAAGATATAACTAATAAATGCTGGTAACTGATTTAATACATCACCAGTAGAACCTAGACCATATCCAAATCCTAAAGAAGCCGCAACAATTGTGACTACTCTTGGAGTAACAGGGTCTTTGGTAATTAATTTGATACCACTTACTACAATTGATGAAAACATCATAACTGCTGCTCCACCAAGTACACTCTGAGGCATAATCTCAATTAATGCAGAAATTTTAGGAATCAATCCACATAAAATTAAGAAAATAGCACCCATGGAAATGGTGAATAAATTAACTACTTTAGTCATTCCAACTAATCCTACATTCTGGCTAAAAGAGGTATTTGGTAATACACCAAATACTGCACCAACAGAGGAACCAAAACCATCACAAACTACACCACCAGAGAGTTCTTTATCGGTTGCTTCTCTATCTAATCCACCCTCAGTAATACCAGAAATATCGCCTACTGTTTCTACAGCCGTTACAATAAACATAATTAAGATTGGAAGAATTGCTCTTGCATCAAATACCATTTTAATTGGCATAATTTTAGGAATCTCAAACCAAGATGCCTCTGCTACCTTAGACCAATTAATAACCCAAGAACAAGTTGCTGTTATCGTTTCTTGTGTTTCTGGGTCTATATATTGATAAGTTGTTGGTAATACCATAGCCATAATTGCACATACAATATAACCCACGATAATACCAATTAAAATAGAAGCAGTACTAGTAATTCCTTTGGTAAAATTTTGTAGCACAATGATTACTAATAAAACAACCATACCTACAAATAAATTCTGTAAAGAACCAAAGTCATGATTAGAATTTCCACCACCAAAAGAATTGATACCTACACTAATCAATGATAAACCAATTGTCATTACAACAGTACCAGTAACAACACTTGGAAAAAATTTACGAAGAGGTTTTAAGCAAAAGCCTAAAATACCTTCAAAAATACCACCAATTAAACAAGCTCCCATAATCGCTCCATAGGCGACAACACCGCCACCCATAGAAGTAACAATACCTTTACATACTCCAATGAAACCAGAACTTGTACCCATAACAATTGGAAGTCTTGCACCGACTGGTCCAATTGTAAATAACTGAACTAAAGTAATTAGTCCTGCAATTAACATTGCATTTTGTAAAATTGGTCTCATAAGACCAGCATCACCTAAGTTACACATACCACCAATAATTAATAATGGTGTTAAATTACCTACGAACATCGCCATTACATGTTGAAGTCCTAATACAATAGCATGTCCAATTGGTACTCTTCCTTCAAGCTCATATACGCTTGTATACTTGTCCTTTAACATCTAAATATTCTCCCTTTTACTCTGAATGTCTATTTTTTTAACTGCGATAATCTTTCTTTTACTTGTGCCATCATCTGTTCATATTTTTCTAATTTCGCTTTTTCCTCGTCAATCTTCTTCTGAGGTGCTTTACTAATGAACTTTTCATTGCTTAACATACCTTTTGAACGAGCTAATTCTTTTTCAAGTTTTGCTTCTTCTTTTGTTAAACGTTCGATTTCTTTTTCAATATCAACTAAATCTGCAAATGGAATATAAATAACAGATTCTGGTACTACAGCGGATACTGCATCTTCTGAAATACCTTCTTTATCTGCTTGTACTAAAACTTCATTTGCATAAGCAAGTGTTCCAAAGAAAGAGCGTCCATTTTCAAAAATATCTCTTACTTCGCTATTTTCAGAAACAACAAATACCTTTGCCTTTCTGCTTGGTGGAACATTCATAGAAGTACGAAGGTTACGAATACCTCTTACAGCTTCTTTCATTAATTCAATTGCATGTTCTTCATTTACAAAGTTATATTCTTCTTTAAATACTGGCCAATCAGAAACCATAATAGAATCTTCTTCGTCTTGTAATGTACAGAAAATTTCTTCCGTAACAAATGGCATAAATGGATGAAGTAATTTCAATGAATTAATTAATACCTTCTTAAGTGTCCAAAGTGCTGCTTCTTTGGTCGTGTCTTCATCATTGTAAAGACGAGGTTTTACCATTTCAATATACCAGTCACAGAATTCTTCCCAGATAAAATCATAAACTTTAGAAAGTGCAATACCAAGTTCATATTTATCCATATTTTCTGTTACTTCTTTTGCTAAATTGTTAACCTTTGATAAAATCCAACGGTCTGCTGCTGTTAAAGATTCTAAAGATACCTCTTTTACCGTAGCTTTTTCGATATTCATCATAATGAAACGAGAAGCATTCCATACTTTATTAGCAAAGTTTCTACTATTTTCTACTCTTTGCCAGTAGAAACGCATATCATTACCAGGTGCGTTACCTGTCATAAGTGTCATACGAAGTGCATCTGCACCATATTTATCGATAACTTCTAATGGGTCAATTCCGTTACCTAGTGATTTACTCATCTTTCTACCTTGGTCATCACGAACTAATCCATGAATGAGTACGGTATGGAATGGTTCTTGTCCCGTCTGTTCAATTCCTGAGAATACCATACGAATTACCCAGAAGAAAATAATATCATAACCGGTTACTAATACATCTGTTGGATAGAAATATTTTAATTCTTCGGTCTGTTTTGGCCAACCTAAGGTTGAGAAAGGCCATAATGCAGATGAAAACCATGTATCAAGTGTATCTTCATCCTGTTGCATATTTGTACTTCCACATTTTGGGCAAGTACAAACATCCTCTCTTGAAACCACCATTTCTCCACAGTCTTTACAATAATAAGCAGGAATACGATGTCCCCACCATAACTGTCTAGAAATACACCAATCACGGATATTTTCAAGCCAATGTAAATAAGTTTTTCCATAGCTTTCTGGAACAAATTTTAATCGACCACTCTTTAATGCGTCAATTGCAGGTTTTGCCATTTCTTCCATCTTAACAAACCACTGCTGTTTTACCATTGGTTCAACAGTAGTCTTACAACGGTCATGAGTACCTACATTGTGGTTATGGTCTACTACTTTTACTAATAAACCTAATGCGTCTAAATCCGCAACAATTTGCTTTCTTGCCTCATAACGGTCAAGACCTGCATATTTTCCACCTTTTTCATTAATGGTTCCATCATCATTCATTACATTGATTTCTTCTAAATTATGACGTTTACCAACCTCAAAGTCATTTGGGTCATGAGCAGGTGTAATCTTTACGCAACCTGTTCCAAATTCCTTATCTACATATTCATCTGCAATTACTGGAATCTCTTTATTTACTAATGGAAGTAATAATTTCTTACCAATAATATCTTTATATCTTTCATCATCTGGATGAACTGCAACAGCAGTATCTCCAAGCATAGTTTCTGGACGAGTGGTAGCGATTTCTACAAATCTTCCCTCTTCTCCTACTACTGGATAATTGATATGCCAAAAATGTCCAGCCTGTTCTACATGTTCTACTTCTGCATCTGAAATAGAGGTCTGGCATACTGGGCACCAGTTAATAATACGGCTTCCTTTATAAATATATCCTTTTTCATAAAGACGAATAAATACTTCCTTTACGGCTTCTGAACAACCTTCATCTAATGTGAATCGTTCTTTTTCCCAATCAGCAGAAGAACCTAATTTCTTTAGCTGGTTTACAATACGATTACCGTATTCTTCACGCCATTCCCATGCATATTTTAAAAATTCTTCTCTTGTTAAATCTTCTTTATTAATTCCTTTTTCTTTTAATGAATTAATAACCTTAACTTCTGTAGCAATTGCTGCATGGTCAGTTCCTGGCTGCCAAAGTGCTTCAAATCCTTGCATTCTCTTATAACGGATTAAAATATCCTGCATCGTATTGTCAAGTGCATGACCCATATGAAGCTGTCCTGTAATATTTGGCGGAGGCATTACAATGGTAAATGGTTTTTTATCTGGATTTACCTTTGCGCTAAAGTAGCCTCTTGCCATCCATTTTTCATACAGACGGTCTTCAATGTCTTTAGGGTTATAGTTCTTTTCTAACTCTTTTTTCATTGATAAAACTCCTCTCAAAAAAAGCCCCTGCTGCCTATGCAGCAAGGGCGTGTTTACGCGGTACCACCTTGTTTTATTACTCTTATCGTTAACGCCGAATTACGAGATTTCCTAATAAAATATTCGTTCAGAAATCCAGTTCCAAAGCTACGTTCCACATCGCCTTCCTTAAGAATCTCTCAATCAGTGAATCCTCTCCCTGTTAGGGGTGTTATGTGTACTCCTCTTTGTCATTACCTTTAAACAAGTGCATTATAAGATATAAATAACTATTTTGTCAACAAAAAATATTAGACTGCCATCTACAGCAGTCTAATATTATTAATAATTCCATCTTCTTTGAAATTTTCCCATTCTCCAATATTTACTGAATGGTCACCAATTCGTTCTAAATATTTAGCAATCATTAAAACATCAATACAATCATCAATATCTTGATTCTCATTCTTTAAAGCAAGAGCCACATCGGATTTTACTTTATTAAACAAGCCATCAATAATATCATCTTCCTTTTCCATTTCATCTTCTTTATTAACTTTGCTTTCGATGAAACTTTCAATTCCATGATGCATCTGTTCTCTAGTTTGTAAAATCATCTCTTCAATATGTGCAGATACTTTTGACATATCTTTCATATGAAGTCTTAGAATGATTTCTGCCATATCCGTTACATGGTCACCAATTCGTTCAATATCTGTTACCACCTTTAAACTAGCTGAAACCTTTCTTAAATCTGTAGCAAGAGGTTGTTGCATTGTAATTAAATGAAGACACTGTGCTTCGATGGAGCGTTGCATATCATTAACAGTTCTATCATTCTTAATAATATTTTTAATCATGCTCTCATCATTATCTTTCATTGCTTTAAAAAGACAGTCATAGTTATCTTCTACTTTTTCTCCCATTAAAGCTACACTTTTGCCAAGGCTTACTAGTTCTTTGTCAAAAACTGTTCTCATTTTCTCTTCCTCCACCAACTAAATCAACCAAATCTACCAGTAATATAATCTTCTGTTCTTCTGTCAGATGGATGAGAAAATAGATTCTCTGTTGAGTCAAATTCTACAACTTCACCGACCAAGAAGAATGCTGTATCATCTGAAACACGAGTTGCCTGTTGCATATTGTGGGTAACTACTACTACAGTATATTTTTTCTTTAACTCTTCCATTAACTCTTCTACTTTTAATGTAGAAATTGGGTCAAGTGCTGAGGTTGGCTCATCCATTAATAGTACTTCAGGTTCTACTGCTAATGCACGAGCTATGCATAGACGCTGTTGCTGACCACCTGATAAACCTAATGCTGATTTTTTAAGTCTATCCTTTACTTCATCAAAAATAGCTGCGCCACGAAGGCTTCGTTCTACAATTTCATCTAACTGTACTTTGTTCTTAATTCCATGGATTCGAGGTCCATAAGCAATATTATCATAAATGCTCATTGGAAATGGATTGGGCTGTTGGAAAACCATACCTACTTTTTTGCGAAGTAATGTGGTATCTACTTTGGGGTCGTAGATATTTTCACCATCTAATAATACTTCACCATCAATCGTTACATTATCAACTAAATCGTTCATTCGATTTAATGTTTTTAGGAAAGTGGATTTTCCACAACCAGAAGGTCCAATAAATGCAGTTACTGCATTTGGACGAATATTCATATTTATATTTTTTAGTGCATGATTCTTTCCATAATGAAGATTCAAGTTCTTAACACTAATCTTTGTATCGCTCATCGTTTACTCCTTTATCTATGATTAACATCTAATTTCTTAGCCAAAAACTTGGTTAATAAATTAATACAGAATACAATTACTAATAATACTACACCGATTCCAAAAGCTACACCGTATTGACCTTTTGACATGGATAGATATAACTGAATCGTTAAGGTTCCGCCAGACTGGAAAATCTTTTCAAAATATCCTGCGAAATTTGCTGGTAATAAATATCCACTACCTGCTGTAAATAATAACGCTGCAGATTCTCCAACAATACGTCCAACTGCTAAGATTACACCTGTTACAATTCCTGACATTGATGATGGTAAAAGAATCGTTCGAATCATATACCATTTAGTAGCTCCCATTCCAAGTGCACCACTTCGATAACTTTCAGGAACGGTCTTTAAAGCTTCTTGTGTATTTCTAGTAATCAATGGCAGAATCATCAAGGTTAAGGTAAGTGCACCTGTTAAAATTGAATATCCAAGTTTTAATGTCTTTCCAAAGAACACCATACCAAACAAACCAAAGATGATTGAGGGAATACCTGAAAGTGTTTCTGTTGTAAACTCAATCATAGATACGACTTTACCTGGCTTTGCATATTCATTTAAATAAATAGCTGAGCCAATACCAATTGGAGTGGCAATTAATAAAGTAAGAATAACAATATAAATTGTATTTACAATATTACCTGCAATTCCCACATTTCCTGTAATTGCACTTGTAACCGTTGTAAGGAAATTAAGGTTTACACTTGAAATTCCTTTAACAAATACATATCCAATAATTCCTACTAATAAAGCTACTGAAAATCCAGCAGAAAGGTAGATAAAGAAATAAAGTAAATTATCGGACATTCTATTTTTTTTGTTCATAATACTTCCCGTACTCGAACTTTTGGGGGATACTTTTGTCTGTGATACAACTTCCATTATTCTTCTTCCTCTCCTTTCTTAATAATTCTAGTAAGAATTACATTAATAATCATAATGAATACGAATAATACTAAACCAATTGTAAATAATACTTCTCTATGTACACCCTTTGCATAACCCATTTCACTAACAATTGCTGTTGTTAAAAATCTTACTGAGTTAAATGGCAATGGTAAATTTACCGAACTTCCTGATACTAATGTAATTGCCATTGCTTCACCAAGTGCACGACCAACTCCTAATACAACTGCTGTCATAATACCAGATTTTGCTGCCGGTAATATTACTTTAAATATAGTTTGAATATGAGAAGCTCCCATTGCTAACGAAGCACTCTTTAAATGTGCTGGTACCGCACGAATAGAGGATTCACTAATATTAATTACAGTTGGTAAAATCATAACTGCTAATACTAATACAGCAGAAATCATATTCGAACCACCTGTAAATTGATGATTTGGTGAATTTTTAAAGATGATAAGCTCCAATTTATACATTAATGGATTTAATACCATAAGTCCTAACAATCCATAAATTACAGATGGAATTCCTGCAAGTAATTCAACTGCTGGCTTTACAACTGCTGCCATTTTCTTAGGGGCAACTTCTGATAAAAATACTGCTGTTAAAATACCAATCGGAACACCAATTGCAATCGCAAGTCCTGTACCTACAATTGATGTTAAGATAACATATAAAATACCAAAACTTTGAACATCTCCACTTGGCTGCCATACCGTTCCAAATAAAATATCTAAAATTCCAACACTTGCAAAAGCAGGTGTGCCTTTTATAATCATGTAAAGGGTAATAGAAGCTACTGCCAGTATCGAACAACAACCACAAATCTTAAAAACGATACTAGCTGCTATTTCAGATACTGATTTATTTTTATTACTGCCAATAATCGTATCCATTACTATTCTCCTCCTAGTCTACGGTAATAAGTCCTACAGAAGTTACAACCTGTTTTCCTTCATCACTCTTTAAGAAATCAAATATTGCTTTTACTTCATCACTTTGTTCTGAGATTTCTCCTTTTGTAGCCATTACAAATGGTCTCTGTAGTAAGTAACTACCATTTTTGATGTTATCAACATTGGCTTCTACACCATCAAGTTTTACAGATTTTACACTATCATCTAATACATCTAAAGATACATATCCGATTGCACCTTTTGTAGAAGCAACTTTTGCCATAACTGCACCTGTACTATCTAATTCATTTGCATATTTACATTTATCTTTTGCATCTAAAATTTCTTCAAATGCTCCACGAGTACCAGATGCTGCTTCACGTCCAATTACTACAATTGCTTGGTCATCTCCACCTAATTCACTCCAATTCGTAATTTCACCTGTATAAATTTTGTATAGATTTTCTTTACTTAAATCTTCTACTTTATTAGCAGGGTCAACAACAACAGCGATACCATCAATTGCTACGATATTTTCAACTGCACCTTTGGATTTTTCTTCATCTGAAAGGTTACGAGATGAATTTCCGATATCTACGCTACCTGCAAGTAAAGATTCAATTCCTGCTGAAGAACCAGAAAATTCTGCATTTACTGTTACATTAGGATATTTTTGCATGAATACTTCACCTAATGCATTAGCTAGTTTTTCCATTGAAGTACTACCTGCCATGGTAATAGAACCAGATAAATCTGCACTTGCCTGTGTCTGTGCCTTACTACCTGTGGCATCTGCATTACCTGCTGTTGTACTAGTATTGTTTGAACTACCACAACCCATAAGCGTAGAAGCTGATAATAAAAGTGCACCTGTTAATGCTAAAACTTTCTTTGATTTTTTCATTGTTTTATTTCCTCCGATTTTTCATTCTTATTTACAAATCCTTGTACTTCCTAAGTACGTACAGAATCTTATCACACAAAAAAAACGCCCACTATCAAGTGGACGTAATTTTAAAGTAAAAAATTTGTAAAGTTTTATCTATTGATTTTTTAATTTCTCAACTTGTTTCCAAATGGATTCAATCTCATCTTCCATCAATCCATCCCAATTATCTTCAAAGTCAGTACAACAAGCATCAGAATTTTTTTCTAATCTCTTAGTATATTCTTTTACAGCATTTACATCCTGTTCGTATACATGTAAATCATTTGCTGTATGAATATAAGCCCCCATTGGTACCCCTACTTCGTTACAAATCTTCTCACCTAAACGAATTAATGCATAGGCATTCATAAAGGTTGCCTTCGCAAGGTCATTTGAACGAAACATTACATACATATTTAATGCATTTTTATCATAAATAAACTGAATATGCTGTAAACAAGCTGGGTCGTCGCTTCCTACATCATCTAATGAACGAATACAAATGACTGCTCTTCTACTATATAAATCTTTTTTTAATTCATCTACTACTGCTTGAATTTGATTTACTGGTGTAACCATACGGTCATGATACGTATATTTCCAATTTCCTTTTTCAACTTCAAAATCTAAGATACCATCTAACATTTCCATAATATATTGTTGAAGACTTCTAGGATCATGGATTCCACACATTGAAATCATAGGGTCATTTAATGGATGTAACACCGTCATCGTCCCCATTGCTGAATAACGACTCGTATTATAAGCTGCACAAGGAAGTCTATGTCCCTCTGGGTCTTCTTCAATAAATTTATCAAACTCTACTAACATCTTGTTATATGCTAAAGCCAATGTATCTTCTACTACACTAATCTGTTTCATAAAAAGGACTCCTTTATTTTTAATGGTAGCTATACTATACCTTAACCTCAAGCTAAAATCAACATCTTATTTTTTTCGTACACTTCTTACAATTTTCGCAACAACATTTTTCCTTCGAACCACAACAAGAGGTTCCACCCTTTACAATATGTCTAACTGCCAAAATTATCCAAATTCCAATTAAAACTAGTAATACAATGCTTAATAAATTCAACTTTACACCTCTAAATAATTCCAATCATTCGACCAATCATTGCAATAACAAAGGCTACAATCCAAGCAACGATACACTGAACTACTACTACTAAAATCGCCGAACCTCTACCTCCCATTTCTCTACGTACTGCCGCAATTGCAGCTACACAAGGAGTATATAGTAGAGTAAATGTTAAAAATACAAATGCAGTAAATGGCATCATAATTGTACCAATATTTGCAACCGAACCACCAAGCAAAACAGTTAATGTACTTACCACACTTTCCTTACTAATAAAGCCTGTAATAAGTGCTGTGGATAATCTCCAATCATTAAATCCTAATGGTGCAAAAATCGGTGAAACAAGTCCTCCGAGCATTGCCAATAAGCTATTTGACGAATCAGAAACTACATTTAATCTCGAATCAAAAGTTTGTAAAAACCAAATTACAATCGATGCTAAGAAAATAACAGTAAATGCCCTTGTTAAAAAGTCTTTTGCTTTTTCCCACATTAATTGCACTACACTCTTTGAAGCTGGCATACGATAATTAGGAAGTTCCATAACAAAAGGAACAGGCTCACCTTTAAATGCCGTATTTTTAATTAATAATGCAAAAATGATTCCTGTAATGATTCCTTCTATATATAAGAGAATCATCACGAGTGCTTGATGTTTTGGAAAAAATGCAGCAGTGAACAATGCATAAACTGGAAGTTTGGCTGAACAACTCATAAATGGTGTCAATAAGATGGTCATCTTTCGGTCTCGTTCCGATGAAAGAGTTCTCGTTGCCATAATTGCCGGAACCGAACAACCAAATCCAATTAACATCGGCACAAAGCTTCTCCCCGATAACCCAATCTTACGAAGGAGTTTATCCATTACAAAAGCTACCCTTGCCATATATCCACTATCTTCTAAAATAGATAAAAAGAAAAATAAAATTACGATTAGTGGCAAAAAGCTTAAAATACTTCCGATTCCTGCAAAAATCCCTTCTATAATCAGTGACTGTACAACAGAGTTAATTCCATAGACACTAAGCCCACGGTCACACAATGCCGTAAAACAATCAATGAGTTCCATAAATTTATCGGAAAACCATGTTCCAATTGGGCCAAAAGTAAACCAAAAGATAAATCCCATAATACCAATAAATGCAGGAATCGCAGTATGTTTACCGGTTAAAATTTTATCGGCATTTTCACTTCTTTTGCTTTCTTTACTTTGATGAGGCTTTACTACTGTATCTTTACAAATACGTCCAATAAATTGATATCTCATATCTGCTAGTGCCGCACCTCTATCTTGTCCACTTTCTTCTTCCATCTGCTTAACAATATGTTCTACCATTTCCTTTTCATTTTCATCTAAATCTAAGGCTTGTAAAATGAGTTCATCACCCTCTACTAATTTTGTTGTTGCAAATCGAAGCGGAATCTTTGCTCTTTTAGCATGGTCTTCAATTAAATGCGTAACCCCATGAATACAACGATGTACTGCATCCTCACCATGAATACCTTGTGAATCGCAAAAATCAATTCGACCTGGTCTCTCTCTAAATCTTGCTACATGAAGTACATGATTTACCAGTTCGTCAATTCCCGAATTTTTAATAGCAGAAATTGGAACAACTGGAATTCCTAAGCTTTGCTCTAATTCATTAATATGAATACTTCCACCATTTTCTCTAACTTCATCCATCATGTTTAATGCTAGTACCATCGGAATATCCAATTCAATAAGCTGCAGCGTTAAATATAGGTTTCTTTCAATATTCGTAGCATCTACAATATTAATAATGCCTTGCGGTCTGTTTTTTAACAAAAATTCTCTTGTTACAATTTCCTCATTACTATAAGGAGATAACGAATAAATTCCCGGCAAATCCGTTACTGTTGTCTCAGGATGACCTTTAATACTTCCATCCTTTCTATCAACTGTCACCCCTGGGAAATTTCCTACATGTTGATTCGAACCGGTAAGTTGATTAAATAAAGTTGTCTTCCCACAGTTTTGATTCCCTGCTAATGCAAAACTTAATGGTTCTCCTTCTTTAATCGCATTCCCCCTCATCTTAGGATGATAGATATGCATCTCACCATGTCTAGGGTGAGGTACAGATTTATGCCTTTCTTCTTTTCTTGCTACCTGATGAGCAGTATGTATGTCTTCAATTTCAATCTGGGCTGCATCTGCAAGTCTAAGTGTCAATTCATACCCTCTAAGTCTTACTTGAATTGGATCACCCATCGGTGCCTTCTTAATTAATGTAACCTCAGTTTGTGGAGTTAACCCCATATCTAAGAAATGATGCCTTAATGAACCTGTTCCTCCTACAGATTTAATAATAGCATCTTGACCAATCTTTAATTGATCTAATGTCATAATTTACTACACCCTCTCTAACTTTGATTAGGTATACTATATCACAGGTAGTTGCTTTTGTAAATGATAATGAAAGTCGTTATCGATAAAATTTAAGTAATAAAAAAAGACAGAAACCTTTCAGTTTCTGTCTTAGGTAGAGGCGTCGATCGGATTTGAACCGATGCATACTGGTGTTGCAGACCATTGCCTTACCACTT
>CABUZU010000042.1 GCA_902496125.1 uncultured Lachnospiraceae bacterium | reverse complement strand
TTCAAGGTTACGCGTTGAGGCAAAAGTTCCTCAATGTCGTAAGAGAATCACCTGCACATTCTCTACGTTAATTAGTTTAAATGCGGCTCTTATGTCTGCCTAGTTCATAAGATGTCTGAGTTTAGATCGTATGGTAGAAATGCAATCCGCTCGCCTAAAGCGAGCTGGCATCGCAAGATGCCTGTTGGAAGCACGTGACTTTAGTCATGTGAGGCTTCACGGTAACAAGAGCTACAAACGGTAAGGAGGCAATTGAGATATTTACAAATAGTCCGGAGGATACATTTGATATAATCTTAATGGATATTATGATGCCTGTAATGAATGGATTAGAGACAACAAAGGCAATACGTTCTTTGAAACGATTAGATTCGACTAAAATTCCGATTATTGCAATGACAGCAAATGCTTTGCAAGAGGATGCTAAAAATGTTTAGAGGCAGGAATGAATGCTCACCTTGCAAAACCATTGCAGATGGAAAAATTAATAGAGACGATTGTAGAATTTAAAAGCTAAACTTCTCAGACCTCTTAGAGGTCTGAGAAGTTTAAATCAGATATTTCTTCAAAATAATTATCTCTTATACTATGTTCCATTTTCAGATAGGACGAATCGCTTTCAATTTCGTATTTTGTAACTTGTTTTGCTTTCTGACCTCTAACAAAGAGTAGAGCAGTATCAATAGGAAGAGATAAAATACTGTCAGTTGTTTTGTTGGCTTTAATTCCAATATATCTAGCAGTTTCTACATCTTGTCCACCTAGATAGAGACAGGTATCACAGTTGTTTATGATGGTCATTGCACAGTCTTTTCCATACATGGAGTTTAGTTGTGTAAGACTTTGTAGAATAATGCTTAGATAAATGTCTCTAGAACGTACAACGGAGATGATTTTATCAAAATCTGCAATAACAGCATTCGTTGCAAAATCGTCCATAATAAAACGTACAGGAATTTCTAATCGGCCATCTGGTGAAGCATCTGCACAGTCACA
The DNA here is from genome assembly GCA_902496125.1 of uncultured Lachnospiraceae bacterium. GTDB lineage: Bacteria > Bacillota > Clostridia > Lachnospirales > Lachnospiraceae > TWA4. Next base: position 14,841 of record CABUZU010000042.1, on the reverse strand, counting down.
TAGTTCATGGAGAGCTTGAGAGTACAAAAGATTTAATAATTTGTCACTTGAACGGTCGTTATCACTAACGTTGATAAAAAGGACCGTTTTTTGTTTACTCATAGAACGAAAATCTACTTGATTGGGATTACAAAACATTTGTTGTACTCCATTTCCTGAAAAACTACTCAATTTTTGTCCTACGAACATTAAAGTACAAGAATGTGTTTTGTCAGCACGAGTGGTATTTTTATAAAGATGCCATTTCTTTATTGCATAGCTATCAGGGTGTGCTTCCGCCCATTCATTAAGTAAAAATTCGAAAATCTTTGTATTCATAATTTCTTGAAGTTTTGCTACACTTCCAAGATGTTTCTCATCTTCTGGTAAGGCTTCTAAGACATAGGAAATGAGAGTGGATAAATACATTCTAGCAGAATAATCCCAGAACGGGTCATTTTTTGCTTCAACAGGACAAATATATTCACAAAGCATTTCGATATCTTGTGTGTTGTAAGGGTAACTTCTATTTGAATATCGTTCAATAAATCGAAGTGGATTATAACCCATTTCGGACTCATTCATTTTAGAAAAGTTGAGATTCCAAATTTTGTATCCTTTTTTGCGAAGATGAGGAGCTAATTTCTTAGAAAGCATGTTTTTCGTATCAACGATAATCATGCTTTCATTTGAGTGGAGAATATTTGGCATTACATAACTCCTTGTTTTGCCAGCTCCACTGACCCCAATAATTAAGTCATTGTTGTTGATTTTAGTTTCCCAGGTATTGTTATTTAGATAGTTGTCCTTTGCTAAAATACGGTAATTAGATGATAATTTATTCATTTGTATTCTCCTTTTCTTCTTTCTTATTTGTAATGATGTTATCTGCTAGACCAAACTCGATTGCTTGTGTAGCGTTAAACCAAGTGTCGGTGGCGGTCTTTTCATAAATTTCTTCTATCGTTTTCTTGGTGTGTTTTGCAATAATATTTGCAAGTATTTCCCTAGTTTCCATAAGTGAATCGATTTGTGTATGTAGTAAGGTTGCACTACCAGTAAGTCCACTTCCTGCGATTAAGGGATCATGAATCATGATTTTTGAATGAGGTAAAATTTCTCTTTTATCTCCAGATAAGAATAGAATAGCACCAAAGCTTGCTGCCGTTCCCATACATATGGTATGAATTGGACAACTTAAATTTTGCATAATGTCATAGAGTGCAAGTCCGTCGGCGACAGAGCCACCAGGGCTATTGATATAAAGTGTAATTTCTGCATCTGGGTCTACTTGTTCTAAATATTTTAGTTGGAGAATTAAACTACTTGTAGAATTAGAGTTGATTTCTCCAAGACAGTAAATTTCTCTTTTCGATAAAAGTTCATCTAGTAAAGACAGCTGAAAGTAGCCATTACTAGTTTCTTTAATAATTGCTGGAGTAGGATAAGTATTCATATTTAGTTTCCTTTCTTGTTACTTTTATTTTTTTTACAATAGTTGATGAACATACTACGCGACACTTGTGCCATAGGATAGACAAATAGAGAGTAGATATTTTTAGCAAAATCACGTAAATCTTGTTGTACATAGTATTCTAAAATAGTTTTATCAGGGCTAAATCCTGTTTTTGCCTGAAGGAGCTTATTGTAAGTTACTTTTATTGGTGTGATTTTTGTATAGGATAAGCTTTGTAGGCAAGTATAATAATCTTTAAAGGTTGTACTATATAGAAGGTTGTAAAACTGAAATCCCATTTTAGAAGGAATGAGCAGATTATGTATATTGCCTAGATAAGCTACTGCTTTATAGTCATTACTTCTTTCTATATTTTGAATACGCTCTTTTAGCGGAATATTGCCAAGACTGCTTGTAAAAGTTTCTTGTACATACTTCCAAGGAGAAGCTTCTATTAATTCCTCAAATGAATCATCCATTGAGAAAGGGTCTGAAACTCTTCCTTTTGCTTTATCATATAAATCTAAAAATGGTTGATTGATTGCATTTAAAAGCTCAACGGCTTCATCCGTTTTAATATACTTACCAATTCTTCTGACAATATATTCGAAAACTTGACCAGTTATAACATTAGGAAAATCAGAGGTCTGTTCATGATTTGTAAATTCTGTCATAATTAGTAAGTATTCTTTTTGATGGAAAAACATAAAGTCTGAAAATGGTATTAAAATAATTTTACTAATAATATTACGTATTGCATTTAATTCTGTAAGATTCGATACTTTAACATTTTGTAGTCTTTGTTCTAGTGAAATTGGATTTGTAACATTCATTTTGTAGTCCTTTCTTGAAAGGCTTTTGCTTGCAACAACTTTTATTAATAATACACACACATTATGAAGGATTGAAAATACAAGACAAAAAGAGACTTTGTTGTTAGCAAGCAAAAGCATTTTGTTGTAATTTGTAATGCCACAGTGGCAGGAACCGTTGTTCTACTTTTCACCACCTGCGGATACCTCTTTGGTTTGTTTGGGTACTTCTAATGCGAACATTACAGTTTTTTATTACATTATTTAACCCGTAAGCAGCTTGCTGCTTTTTTATTATTTTGTTGTATTGTTTTTGTTGATTTAATTTTGTTGAAATGAAGAATTATACTAAAATATAGTATACTTAATATTACATACAGATAAAAATAATTGGAAAAATTAGTTATAAAATATAGGATATTTGGAAAAATAAAATCATTAATTATTACAAAATTTTATTTGATAAACACTAAATTTAATAATAATACAACGATATAATCATTAAAACAAAATAACAATTAGACTTGATTTTATTAATTTATGATGATAAGGTAGTTCGGTATAAGACTATTTATAAAAGGAAGAAAATGTGATGGAAGAAAGTAAAAAGAAAAATAAGCTTCGCATTGAGAAGAGGATATTACAATTATCCTTTTTAGGAAGCGTTCTGTTTATTTTAGCGGAGGGAGTAATGGCTTGGATTACTCATTCTCATTCGCTGTTGACGGATTGCCTATTTGATGCAGCAGACCTTGTGATGATTGGACCATTTCTAGTATTAGTTCCACTATTGTACAAGCCTGTTACAGAAAAGCATCCCTATGGCTATGCACAGGTGGAGTCGTTGTTTCTACTTGTGAAATACAGTGTACTATTAGCACTTACTTGTAATTTAATGGTGGAAAATATCAAGCTTCTTTTACAAGGCGGACATAGAGTGGATGCTGGAAGCATTGCCATATTTGAATTTTTGGTATGCTTTGGCTGTCTATTTATGTATTTACTATTAAATCATTATAGTAAAAAGTATGAATCTACGACAATTAAAGCAGAACTTTATATGTGGAAGTTGGATGTAGTAAGTAGTATGGGTGTTGCAATTGCATTCGTGGTACAGATGGCAATATTAAAGACGAATTTAAGTTTTTTAGCACCTTATATTGACCCTGCAGTGGCAGTAGTAATGGCAGTGTTATTGATTCGAGAACCAGTAAATGTAATTTTTCAGAGTATCAAGAACTTGGTGCTTTTTGCTCCTGAGGAAGAGGTATTAGACCAGATTCGTGTAATTGTATCGAAACATATGAAAGATTATCCATATGAAGTTACATTTTTAGATGTAATTCAAACTGGACGCAAGATTTGGGTAGAGGTTTATATAGGAAATCAGACCGATGTGATACATATTAGTTTATTACATTGTGTGAGGGATGAGATAAAACAGGAATTAAAACACAAATACGACCAAGTCTATATTGAAATTATTCCTGATTAGAAGAGAAATAAAGAGGTATGTGATGAAAAATAGAGGAACTTTTTATGTACTTATTTCCGCCATCTTTTTTAGCATTGGTGGAGTATTGATTAAGCTAATTCCTTGGGGGTCATTAGCGATAAATGGAATGAGAAGTATTATTGCAATTGTTGTACTTGCAATTTACCTAGTAGCTACGAAACATAAATTTGTATGGAATAAATCGGTATTATTTGGCGGTCTTATGAATATGTTTACAGGGCTAACCTTTGTGGTTGCTGCAAAGCTAACAACAGCGGCAAATGCCATTGTTTTACAATTTACTGCACCAATTTTTATTATTCTCTTTTTATGGTGGTTTTTTCATACAAAGCCACAAAGAGATGAGATTATTACTTGCATCGTTGCATTTGCAGGAATTATCTGCTTCTTTTTCGACCAATTAAATGCAGATGGAATGGTTGGTAATTTCTTTGCTATTTTATCTGGAATCTGCTATGCAATGGTATTTTTAATAAAGAAAATGCCAAATGTGGATTTAGAATCATCCTTGTTGGTTTCTTTTGTGTTAGGTGCAGTAATTGGAGTACCTTTTATTTTCAAAGAACACAACTTTTCAATTCCAGTAATGGCGGCACTTGCAGCACTTGGAATTGTTCAGTTTGGAATGGCATACATACTTTTATATACAGGATTAAAAACTGTAAATCCGGTAAGTGCATCACTGATTTCAATGATTGAACCGATATTAAATCCAGTTATTGTAGCTGTTGTTTGTAAAGAGATGATTGGTTCAACAGCTTTTTTAGGAGCTATTTTAGTTATTGGAGCATCAACGGTGTATAATTTGAAACATTAAGACAATAAAAAAGATATGTAGAGTAATGCAAACTTTACATATCTTTTTTTGCTATTCAAATGCCATATCAGCATCTGCATAGGTTTTCCAAAACGCACAACATGCATTTACGTACTGATAAAATGGATTAGAATTTATTAGATGCGTTAAAAGAAACAAAAAATTGCATACAATATAGGATACTTGAAAACGATGTGTAGGAGTCATATGATTAACACAATAATTGATAGTTTTATGAATGCAATCTAATCTTTTCATAGAAGAAAAAAGTTTGTCTTCAAGTTTTTTGCAAGAATCCATGTCAAATTTTTTAAAATTAATATAAAGAACAGTAAACTCTTTTCCATTCTTTTCTTTCTCAACACAATCTTTGATAGCATTATATAAATTAGAAACAGTTTTTTTATCTCTAATTAACATTAGATAAAAATAAGGCATATTTTCAATCCACCAGTCAAAAAACTCATTTGTAATGACTTGCTGACCTTCCTCACATGGTTTTTCTTGTGTGGAAAAGTAGCTTAATCTTATATTTTCTTCAATCGTAAATATAGCTGAATCATCAAATGTAAAGACATTTGAAAATATCGATTTTAATATGTACTCAGCCTTAGCCATGGATTGGTATATATTTTCTGCACCTACAAAGTCATATTCGGAAATTGTCATATTTACTTACCTCCCAATTTATACAGACAGTATACTAGAAAAATTTTAATAAAGCAATGAGAAAAAAGATGCGTAAAGTAATGCAAACTTTACACATCTTTTTTTAATTCAATAAAGTTTAGATTCTCGGTGTTTTGCGGGGTGTAGCTTAGTCAGTGGCTACCGCTTCGCTCCTGCTTACGTTTTAGACCCCCGATCCCGATGTTTCACAGGAGTGTAGTTTTGACACAGTTTGGTATTGGACTGATACTCCGTGTTTTAGACCCCCGATGTTTCGCAGGGGTGTAGTTCTTAAATGCGGCTCTTATGTCTGCCTAGTTCATAAGATATCTGAGTTTAGACCGTATAGTAGAAATGCAATCTGCTCGCCTAAAGCGAGCTGGCATCGCAAGATGCCTGTTGGAAGCACGTGACTTTAGTCATGTGAGGCTTCACGATATGTTAAAAACAATTAGTGAGATAGTATAAAAAATTAGCCCCTCCTTTTTTAGAAAGGAGGGGCTAATTTTTAGATTAGAACATAATCTGAAGAGGTAAACGAGTAATGTCTTCTCGCTTAACGCCTAATTTTTCTACACTATAATTATCAATCTGTTTAACTAATTCATCGTAAACGCCTTTAAATACAGAACCAGGACCACCCTGAGCGATACAAGGAATAAATCCCTTAGGAGTTCCTACAGCATCTAACATTTTATATACTTCATCGTGAATTAATTCAGGAGTCCAATTTGGAACATCAACCATAGCACCATCAAATCCACCCATGAAGGTAATCTTATCGCCATATTTCTTAACCATTTCAGGCATATTGTTAGAAGACATACAGCCCTGCCATACATTAATTCCCATTTCAATCATAGAAGGAACTAAGGTTGCACCATAGCTATCAGAGTGATGGATAATCAATTTGCATCCGTGATCTTTATAGTATCCATAAACTTCTTTATAAGCATCTAAGAAGAAATCATTGAACATATCAACACTCATGAAAGTAGAAGTCATGCTTCCCCAGTCATCATGATGGAAGATGGAATCTGGCTGAATGTTTTTACAGATTAATTCAGCTAATTTTAATTCCCATTCGGTAATATATTTAATCATATCATGGCATTCGTCTTCATATTCATAGAAAGCCATAAGTACTTCATCAATTTTACCACAGTGATGCATTCTTTCGAAGATACCAGGTGCTACGAAAGGAGCAGCATAAGTCTGTGTACGGTCAATTGCATCATATTGTTCTTTAAAAGTATCCCATTCTTCTTGTGCGAAGTCTAATGAAGGAGCCTTTAAATATTTGTCCCATTCTTCAAAGTCTTTAATAACTACTTTATCTGGTGTATGTACTGGAAACATACCAGGTGTTCCTTCTGGCCAGCTATTGGTTACACCCCAAGCATCTACTACATTTTCTTCACCATATTTTGGAGAAGGATTGTGCATCATAAAAGGATGAAATGTAAGCTGCATTGCCTCATAGTTGTTAGCAAAACGTTCTGGTGTACCACCAAAAATAACAGCATCTAAATTTTCTCTTGCGTTCATAAATAAAACCCCCTAAGTTCTTCTTTTTGTTTACCCTTGTCTTGTATTTATCATAAACGAAAAATTCTGTTTAGTAAATCCGATAATATGCTTGTAATTTTTAGTGTTTTGCCCTACAATTTGTAGGGCATAATGATTTAATTTATTTATTTAAATATTCATCAATTGACTTTGCACCGATTTTACCAGCTTCCATTGCTAAAATAACTGTTGCAGCTCCGGTTACTGCATCACCGCCAGCGTATACACCTTCTCTAGTAGTTTTTCCATTTTCATCTGCTAAGATACATTTCCATTTATTAATCTCTAGTCCATTTGTTGTGTTAGAGATTAGAGGATTAGGAGAGGTTCCAAGTGACATAATAACGGTATCTGCTTCAATTTCAAATTCAGAACCTTTAATTTCAATTGGTCTTCTTCTACCAGAAGCATCGGGTTCTCCAAGCTCCATTTTTCGAACAACAACGCCTTTTACCCAACCATTTTCATCACTAAGAATTTCTACTGGATTGGTAAGTAAATCGAAAATAATTCCTTCTTCTTTTGCATGGTGAACTTCTTCAGCTCTAGCTGGAAGTTCAGCTTCACTACGACGATATACAATGTGTGTTTCTCCACCAAGACGAAGAGCGGTTCTTGCAGCATCCATAGCTACATTACCACCGCCGACTACAACAACTTTTTTGCCCTTAAAAATTGGCGTATCATAATCTTCTCTGAAAGCTTTCATTAAGTTATTTCTTGTTAAAAATTCGTTTGCAGAAAATACTCCATTTAAATTTTCGCCGGGAATGCCCATAAATTTTGGAAGCCCTGCTCCTGAACCAATAAATACTGCGTCAAATCCTTCTTTATCAAAAAGTTCATCAACTGTAATGGTTTTACCAATAATAACATTAGTTTCAATTTTTACACCTAATTTACGAACATTTTCAATTTCTGGTAAAACAACTCCTTGTTTAGGAAGACGAAATTCTGGAATGCCATAGATTAATACACCACCAGGTTCATGTAAAGCTTCAAAAATTGTAACTTCATAACCAAGTTTTGCAAGGTCACCAGCACAGGTAAGTCCAGCAGGTCCTGAACCAATAATTGCAACCTTTTTGCCATTCATTTTTTCTGCCTTAGGTGGCACAAATCCATGTTCTCTAGACCAATCGGCAACAAAACGCTCTAATTTACCAATGGAAATCGGTTCACCTTTTTTACCACGAATACATTGTCCTTCACATTGACTTTCTTGAGGACATACACGACCACAAACAGCAGGAAGAGCAGAAGATTGAGCAATAATATTAGCTGCTTCTTCAAAGTTTCCTTTTTCGACTTCACCGATAAATCCTGGAATATTAATAGATACAGGACATCCAGTGATACATTTGGCATTCTTTTTACATTTAATACAACGAGCTGCTTCTTTTAATGCTTCTTGTTCATTATATCCAAGACATACTTCTTCAAAATTTGTTGCACGTACTTTAGCATCTTGTTCTCGAACGGGAACTTTTTTTAATACATCTGCCATTACTTATCACCTCCACAATTTCCACATCCACCATGATGAGTATTACCTTCTTTAGCTTTTAAGAATGCACGACCTTCACTGGTTTTATACATTTGTTGACGTTTCATCGCTTCATCAAAATTTACAAGATGTCCATCGAATTCTGGACCATCTACACAAGCAAATTTTATTTCATTTCCTACGCTAACACGACAAGCACCACACATACCCGTACCGTCTACCATGATGGGATTTAAGCTGACAATAGTAGGGATTTCTAATTCTTTTGTAAGAAGACAGACAAATTTCATCATAATCATTGGACCGATTGCTACACAGATATCATATTTTTTACCTTGATTTACTACTAAATCTTTGATGATATCCGTAACCATTCCTTTTTTTCCATACGAACCATCATCGGTTGCAACATAGAGATTATCGGCAACTGCTGACATTTCCTTTTCTAAAATAAGTAAATCTTTCGTTTTACTTCCAATAATTACATCTACATTAATTCCATGTTCTTTCATCCATTTTACTTGTGGATAAACAGGAGCGGCACCTACACCTCCAGCAACGAAAAGATATTTTTTAGTTTGAAGATAGGAGAGTTCTTCGTGAATAAACTCCGATGCGCGTCCAAGAGGACCTACGAAATCTAAGAATTCATCTCCGACTTTTAGATGGGACATACGATAAGTAGAAGCACCAACTATTTGGAATACAATCGTAACAGTTCCTTTTTTAACGTCGTAATCACATATGGTAAGAGGAATTCGTTCGCCTACTTCATCCATTTTAACAATAACAAATTCACCAGGCTTACAAGAGCTGGCAACTCTAGGAGCATTTATTTCCATTAAATAGATATTTTGTGCTAGACATTCAGCTTTTAAGATTTTAAACATTATTGTCTCCTTTTTGTGTGTTTTATTTGTTTCTATTTGCTGTAAACTGAACAAAAGGAGGTTCTCCAAAATCTTCCCATGGAGTCTGAGGTCTTTTTGGTAGAAAACCTAATTTTTCCATTTCGTCAGCAATATCTTTAAGTCCATATTTTTCGTAAGTTTCACGATAAGGCCAACCAGTCTCACGATCGAATCCACGTGCATCATAGACAAGATTAATCATTTCATTAAATTGTTTCCAGTCAGCAACTTCATTCCAAGAATCAGGAATTGAAACAGTGCGCCATACTTGCTCAATTTCACTTTGTCTAGTACGTTGAAAACCTCGTATTAAAATTGCACGGAATATAAGTTTTGAACGATAAGCAGCATCAATTAGTTCTTCTGTAGACATTAAATAACCAGTTGCAGCTTTATACATTTCTGCTTCCATAGAAGGACACCATGGATCAGGACTTTGCCATTCACAGCTCATAACAGAATCTTTTATTTCAGCAATATTTTGTACATTAATAATTGCATCAATAAGATGTGGACTATGATATGGATCAGCCATAGCTTCTTCGTGATATTCATATTTACTATGAAAATGTTCTACAGTATTGGCATCTCTTGTACTCATCATACGGATGATGTTAGAGGCAAGCCATGTAGGTTTTTCTACTGCTCCTTCATATCCACGTCCTTGCCAATGAACGCTTTGACCCCATCCACCATGTAAACTAACAGGGATATCAATTTGTTGTCCACCAAGTTCAGAAGAAAATCGTCCATGATATACCGTATCTTGATATTCTGTTCCCATTACATCAAGAGCACGGGACATGCCTTCTGCAAATAAATTACCATAATAGCCTTTTCTATGAACCAAGTTTAAAAGGAATACAGTCATAAATTCACGGTTTTCGACATCAGCGATAATGCCTGTACCAAGATCATTATTGTCTAACAGACCTTCTTTTTTGCACATACTAAGCCAAGATTGTAGCCATACATCAATTTCCCATTTATCAATACCACATTCATTGCAAATATCGTTAATGATTGTTCCTTTGTCCCAGTCTGGTGGAAAGAAATTATAAACATCAGGCAGAATAACTTTTCCTTGACCTTCAAAATAAGGGTCTGTAAAATCGGGAGTTGGGAAGTCACGACCTAAAAGTTTACATGGAGCACAGTAATTTTTTTCAGATGGCCAAAACATTCCAACTTGTGCTGGGATATCTGAAATCCAGCCAAATGTACTTCCGCTTACACACTTTTCGATATGATTTATACGTTCTTCGCTAAAGGCACTAATGCCATTTAAAAGTAAGCAGTTACAACGTTGATTGCAACCTGGACTGCATGCAACATTTCCTCTGTCATATTGTACATCAAATTCACCTCCAGGAACGCCAAATTTATCAAGATGAAGAATTGGAGATGGGGTCATACTTGGATGATTCATATTTGTGCGAAGGTAGGCAACTTTTTCAATATCTGCTGGGGCAATAGCACCAGTTCCGTGTACAGTAATGGCTTTTAATTTTTTGCTACCCCATACGGCACCAAATCCTCCTTTTGCCAATACGCAATCGTTAGCTGAGGTAATAGAGGAGATGCGGACAAGGTTTTCTCCAGCAGGTCCAATTACCATAGATTTGAATTCGTGACCATATGTATTCTCTAAAGCAGCCTGTGTTTGATGAACACGCATACCCCACAATTCATCAGCAGGAAGAATCTCTATTGAATCATCTTCAATTTTAATTAAAACAGGTTCATCAGATTTTCCTTCTATAATGAATCCATCATATCCGGCATATTTTAATTCTGTAGCAAACCAGCCACCGATATTACCCCATGAATATTGTTCGGGATTTGAAGCTGGACCAATTGAGCAAGCAGCACTTCGTCCTCCGGCTGGAATACCAGTACCAGTTGTTGGTCCACTCATATAGATAAATTTATTTCCTTCATCAAAAGCTTTGGTTCCAGGTAAAACTTCATCCCAAAAAATACGATTAATCAAAATTCGTCCACCAACATATTTGGGAACATATTTGTAGGTGTTAAGTGTAGATATTTTTTGTGTGGTAAGATTGATACGTGCAATTTTTCCACAGTAGCCTAGAAGTTTATCTGTATTGTCTGGATTATTTAAAATATCGGTTTTGTTATAATTAGGCATTTTCCTCACCCTCCTTTATAATTGGACGAATACCATCTGGTGTCATTTGTGAATCTTTACTTAATCCAATACAGCGTACAGGACACCACTTGATACATTGTGGACCATCCACATTTCCTCGACAGAGGTCACATTTTACAGCTTTCCATTCTTTACGTTTTTGATTCTTCTTCATTTGGATTCTAGATGGAGTAAAATGACAGTTCTTTTGGCATTTTCCACAGCCAATGCAATTTTCTTCGTTGATATATACAATACCAGTATTAGGATCGATACACATTGCTTCATCTTTTTTAGGGCAAGCTTCATAACATGGATGGTCTTTGCATTGCATACAAGGAAGTACATGATGAATTAACGAATGAGCATTTAAATCTACTTGGATTCGGCTATTAGTACGACCAGTATAGCCTTCATGGCTAAGTCCACACATAATTTGACAAGAAACACAACCTGTACAAAGAGAATATTCAGAAGTATACTGAACAATATGATTTCCGCAGGGAATATCAGTAGAGTCATTATTATTAGTAATATTATCAGACATAATAAATTCCTTTCATTCATTTTTATAATTGTATTTATTTTATGAAATTCGTCCCAAAATAATTGCAATTACAAAATAACTTGTTTCAAAACCAACATATCATAATTAAAGATTGAATGTCAAGTGACGAGGATGTTAGTAATAAGTAAAAAGTTGATATTAATAAAAATAAATGATAAACTAATTGAAAATAATTATTAAAAAGGAGTGTTTATATGGATAATATTGGACTTGAATATTTTATTAGCGTTGCCGAGAATCAAAGTTTTACTGTAGCAGCAAAACAATGTGCTGTCACACAGACAGCAATCAGTCAGCATATTAAAAATATGGAAGAAAATTTAGGTTTTAAATTATTTAATAGAAGTACTAGACATGTATCTTTAACACCAGCGGGTGAAGTATTTTATAAAGATGCACTTAAATTGATAGCTGATTATGAAAAAGCAATAGTAAATGGGAGAAACGCAGCAGAAGGAAGATTAGGTAAATTAGTAGTAGCGGTACCAGGATACCCTGAAGGGGAACTACTGGCACCTCGATTTCAAAAGTTTATACAAGAGTTTCCAAAAGTACGCCTTTTTATTCATATTGTTCCCTGTATTGAAATGCCTACTCTTCTAAAAAAGAAAAAAATAGATGTGGCTATTTTTTGGCCATATGACTTTGATAAAAAGCTATTTGATGCCAAATTTATTAGTGAATATTCAATGGATTTAGTATGTTCACCTAATGGACCATTACGTGATAAAAAATCTGCATATATAAGAGAATTAAAAGACATAAAGCTTTCAGCAGTTGATTTTGCAACCATGCCATATACAAAGAGCGTAATGGCTAAGCAATGGAAAGAAATTGGTATGCAATTACCAGATTCACCCTATTCTAAAGAAATGCGAAATATTGATGAGGTTGCAATTGCAATTGGATTAGATGAAAAAATTGGAATTCTTGTACCTAGATATATAAAGTCATATGCATATCCAAATTTGAATTATGTACAGATAAAGGATAAATTAAGGTTTTCTCTTTATGCAGTTATTTCACGAGAAAATTACAAACAAGAACTTGTGAATTTTTTATCAATATTAATGGATAATAGAATACCATTAGACTATTAATAGCTTCTTAAACTTATTTATTATAAAAATTGATTGATTTATGATTTATTTTAATTTTACAATTTATGGGAAATATGGGTATAGTATAGGCAGGGAGAGCGATAAGTTCCCTGTCTTTTTTATATAATTCGTCCCACCATATACAAAAATGTAAGGAGGAGAAAGATGTATCAATGTATTAGTATTGTAACTTCAAAACCAGAATATACAAATAATATAATTGAAGCTGGAAAAGAATTGTCTAAAATTGGAAAAGCTGAAAAAGGAAATATCTATTATAGTGTACTTCGTCATACAGAAAATCCAGATACGATTATTATGATTGAAAAATGGGAGAGTGAAAAAGATTTTCTTGCTCATGTAAAAAATGCAGGACAGATTGAAAATCCAGTACATGAATTTGGTGAATTGGTAAATAGGTGTGCAATGGATTCAAAAATTTATACTTGTGAAATTCTCGCATAACTTAATTATTATTGAAAAAGTCAGGTATATTCCCTGATTAAATAAAAATTAAAAATAAAATTAGGAGGTATTAAAATGGGAAGACTTGAAAACAAAGTAGCAGTAATTACTGGAGCAACATCAGGTATTGGAGAAGCAGTAGCTTTGATGTATGTAAAAGAAGGAGCTAAAGTAGTAGCTGTAGGAAGAAATCAAGAAAAAGGAAAAGCATTAATTGACAAAATTGCAGAATTAGGTGGAGAAGCAATTTTTGTTGCCTGTGATCTTAGAAAAAAGGAATCTATTGAAGAACTAAAAAATAAAGCGTATGAGAAGTTTGGTAAAGTAGATATCTTATTTAACTGTGCTGGTGTATTAGTACATAAGCCATTTTTAGAGCAGAACGATGAAGACTTCAATTTAATCATGGAAACAAATTATCGTGCTTATGTATGGACTATGCAAGCATTTTTACCTGAAATGGTGAAAGTAGGAAAAGGAAATATTATCAATGTTGCATCCGTTTCCTCTATTTGGCCAGAATTGAATGCATATTTTTACGGTGCAATGAAGGCTGCGGTAAGTAATATTTCTAGAAATGTTGCAAAAGAGTTTGCAAGAAAGGGCATTCGTGTAAATTGTATTTTACCTGGTCCAATTAATACAAATATGACACCTAAAGATATTAAGACAAGTAAGGAAGCACAAAAGGCAATGATTGATTCTGTATGTATGGTAGGAAGACTTGGAGAGCCAGATGATATTGCATATGGTGCTGTATATCTAGGTTCTGATGAATCTTCATTTGTAACAGGCACTGAACTTGTAATTGATGGTGGCGTTTGCATTAGTAATTAAGAAAACCATAAGAAAACCATTAGTAATTAAGAAAACTAGGAAGGATTAAAGTGAGATGAAAAAGGAAAGTTATGGAAAAAAAGTGGTGGCAGTGTTGATGATAACATTGTTTGTTGGAAATTATTTTCAGTATCAATTATCACCACTTGCATCTCGTTTAATGGAAGAAATGAATTTGACACCGATGCAATTTTCTAGTATATTCTCAGCACCCATGATTCCTGCGATTGCATTAGGTATTGTGGCTGGAATATTATCAGATAAATTTGGTGTAAAGGCAGTTACTTCAATTAGTTTACTGATTACCACGATTGGATTATGTTTTAGACCGTTTGCCAATAATTATGGCACATTAATGTTAAGTATGATTCTTGCAGGGATAGGTGTTACATTTATTAATGTAAATATGTCAAAATTGATAGGTGGATGGTATCCACTTGAAAAAGTTGGTCAAATGGTTGGAATTGGAATGATGGGGAGTAC
>CABUZU010000041.1 GCA_902496125.1 uncultured Lachnospiraceae bacterium | reverse complement strand
TTGCATTTTCTGATAAAAATCCAAATCCAGGATGAATCGCATCGGCCCCTGTAACCATTGCTGCACTCATAATCTGTTCCATATTTAAATAGCTTTCCTGCGAAGGCCCCTTTCCAATACAAACTGCCTCATCTGCTAGCTGTGTATGTAAACTTTCTTTATCTGCTTCTGAATATACAGCAACCGAAGCAATTCCCATTTCTCTACAAGCCCTAATAATTCGAACGGCAATCTCGCCACGATTGGCTATTAACAACTTTTGAATCATACTATCATCACCCTTATCCTACCATAAATGTAAGCTCTGCCTTTACAGCGACCTTATCTCCTACATAGGCAGTTGCTTGACCAATTCCCATAGGTCCTTTTGATTTAATAATTTTAGTTTCCAAGCGAATCTTATCTCCCGGACACACTTTCTGTTTAAAACGACATTTGTCAATTCCGCCAAAATACGCAATTTTTCCTCTATTTTCTTCTTTTGAAAGAATTGCTACTGCACCAGCCTGTGCAAGTGCTTCAATAATTAACACTCCTGGCATAACTGGTTCACTAGGAAAATGTCCTCGAAAGAAATCTTCTCGAAAAGTTACACATTTATAACCAATTGCATATTCTCCTGGTACATAGTCCTCAATATAATCCAATAATAAGAATGGATGACGATGAGGTAAAATTTCTTCAATCTGTTTAATGTTTAAAAAATTCATCTGCTCCCCTTTACTGAATACGAAATAGTGGTTGTCCGTATTCTACGTTATCTCCATTTTCTACTAAAATCTCTACAATCTTTCCATCAAAATCGCTTTCAATTTCATTCATTAGCTTCATTGCTTCTACAATTGCAAGAACTTGTCCTTTTTTTACCTCATCACCTACATTTACAAAAGGCTTTGCATCTTCTGCTGGGGCAGCGTAAAAAGTACCAACTAATGGAGATTTAATTAATTTACCTTCAACTGGTTTTATCTGTTGTACTTTAGGACTTTTTACTACCTTTCCTTCACCTTCACATTCCATTGTAAGCTTTACATTATCAATTTCACATTCAAAAGAACGAATTCCTGACTGACTAACCTTATCAATTAACTCGATAACTTCTTTAAATTCCATCTACTTATTCCTCATATTTCTTTACTAATAAGGAAGCATTGTGTCCACCAAATCCTAAAGAATTACTGATTGCATAATTTACTTCCATCTGAACTGGTGCTCCAATTACATAATCTAAATCCATCTCTTCTTCAGTTTCTTTTGTTCCTACCGTTTGATGAATAAAACCATCTAAGATTGATTTTACACAAACAATGAACTCAATAGCTCCTGCTGCACCTAATAGATGTCCCACCATGGATTTAGTAGAATTTACTTTTAGCTTCTTAGCTGCATCACCGAATGCTAACTTAATTGCTCTTGTTTCAAACAAATCATTGTGATGTGTACTCGTTCCATGTGCATTCACATAATCTATCTGTTCTGGAGTGATTCCTGCCTGATTCATTGCATCTGTCATCGCTCTAGCTGCACCACTTCCATCTTCACAAGGAGAAGTAATGTGATAAGCATCTCCTGTTGCACCATAACCTACAATCTCTGCTAAAATCTTAGCACCACGAGCCTTTGCATGTTCTAATTCTTCTAAAATTACAACACCAGCTCCTTCGCCCATAACAAATCCACTTCTATCTTTATCAAATGGAATGGAAGCTCTACTTGAATTATCGCTATTGGTAAGTGCTGTTAAACTAGAAAATCCTGCAATACCAATTGGGCAAATAGCACCTTCTGCACCACCTGCAATCATCACATCTGCATCCCCATACTGAATCGTACGATAGGCATCTCCAATAGAATGACTACCGGTTGCACAAGCAGTTACAATATTGGTACATTTTCCTTTTGCACCAGTTGCAATCGAAACATTACCTGCTGCCATATTTGAAATCATTTTAGGAACTAATAACGGATCAATTCTAGAAGTTTTTGTTTCCATTAGACGTTGTTCTGCTTTTTCCATAGCTTGTAAGCTACCAATGCTTGAACCAACAATAACACCTACACGGTAAGGGTCTTCTGCTTCCATCTTAATGCCCGAATCTTTTAATGCTTCTAGGGAAGCTGCTACTGCATATTGGGAAAATAATTCCATTCTCTTAGCAGATTTAAAGTCCATATAATCCTTTGCATTAAAATCCTTAACCTCTGCTGCTAAACTTGCTTTAAATCCTGTTGTATCAAAATGAGTAATTTTATCAATTCCTACTTTACCAGCCTTAATTCCATCCCAAAACTCTTCTACATTATTTCCAATTGGCGTAATTGCTCCTAATCCAGTTACTACAACTCTTCGTTTCATACAAAACCTCCATCTACGCTTAGCACTTGTCCTGTAATATATCTTGCATCTTCGGATGCTAAAAATCCTACGGCTTTTGCAACATCCTCTGGTTTACCAAAACATTTCATAGGAATTTGATTTAACATCGTTTCTTTTACTTCTTCTGATAAGACAGCAGTCATATCTGTTTCAATAAATCCTGGTGCAATCGCATTTACTGTAATTCCACGAGAAGCCACTTCTTTTGCCGTTGCTTTCGTAAGTCCAATAACTCCTGCCTTCGAAGCCGCATAATTTGCTTGCCCCACATTGCCATATAAACCTACTACCGATGACATATTGATGATTCTTCCACTCTTTTGCTTTAACATTGGTCTTAGAACCTGACGAATACAATTAAATGTACCTTTTAAATTCACATCTAAAACCTTGTCAAAATCAGCTTCACTCATACGCATTAATAGACCATCTTTTGTAATGCCTGCATTGTTTACTAAAATATCAATTCTTCCATATTCTTTGATAATTTCTTTAAAGAACTTGCCACAAGCTTCAAAGTCTGAAATATTGCATTGATAAGTTTGTGCATTTACAATTTCTTCTTTTACCTCATTTGCTAATGCTTCATTGCCATTGTAATTAATCACAACAAAACACCCTCTTTTTGCAAGTTCTAGTGCGATGGCTTTTCCAATTCCACGAGATGCTCCTGTTACAACTGCTATCTTTTTATCTAACATTTAAAACCACCTTTTCTAAGTCTTCAACCGTTTGAATATTATAACTTTTTACCTCTTTATTAATTTTTTTAATAAATCCAGTTAATGTCTTGCCAGGTCCAATTTCAATAAAAGTATCTACACCACCTGAAATCATTTGCTCTACGCTTTGCTGCCATTTCACACTACTATAAACTTGCTGTGGTAGTAGTTCTTTCATTTGTGCTGCACTTGTCACATTTTTTGCAGTTACATTGGTTACATAAGGAATTTTTAAATCCGATAACGTTACCTGATTTAAAATATCTGCTAATTTTCTACCAGCTTCTTGTAATAGAGAAGAATGGAACGGTCCGCTTACTTGTAACGGTACAACTCTTCTTGCTCCTACTTCTTTTAACTTTAAACTAGCTTCTTCTACTGCTTCTTTTAAACCAGTAATAACAGTCTGTCCTGGGCAATTATAATTTGCAATGCTTACGCCTTCTAAATCCTTTATGACTTCATGAATCTTATTTGCATCAAGACCTAATACTGCTGCCATACTACCAACGCCTGCCGGAACCGCTTCTTCCATTAAAATACCACGATTTCTTACAACAAATGCTCCATCTTCTAAACTAAGACCACCTGCTACTTTAATTGCACAATATTCACCAAGGCTAAGTCCTGCTACAATCGATGGAATAATTCCCTTACTCTCTACAACACTTTCCATTGCAAGAGAAGTTGTAAAAAGTGCAATCTGTGTATACTCTGTTAAATTTAACTGATCATTTTCTTCAAAACAAAGAGCTCTCACATCCATATTTAATGCATTGCTTGCACGGTCAAATACTTCTCTTGCTTCTTTATAAGTTTCATAAAAGTCTTTGCCCATGCCAACCTTTTGTGCTCCTTGACCTGGAAAGATAAAGGCTATTTTACTCATCGTTTAATAACTCCTTTGTTTCCTTTAACAATCTCTCGATATAATCTTTACAGGTAGTCATCTCTTTTACCATGCCAGCACTCTGACCAGCCATAATACTACCAAATTTCACATCGCCTTCTACTACTGCTTTTCTAAGCCCACCTAAGGTCATGTTTTCTAGTTCTTCAAACGAAGCACCTTCTGCTTCTCTTTTCATATATTCTTTCGTCATCTGATTACGAATTACTCTAACCGGATGTCCAGTCGAACGGCCTGTTACCTTCGTATCGATATCCTTCGCTTTAAGAATCGCATTTTTATAATTTTCATGTACCTGTGATTCTTTTGTTACAATAAAACCAGTTCCCATCTGTACAGCCTTTGCACCAAGCATAAATGCTGCTGCAATTCCTCTGCCATCGGCAATTCCACCTGCTGCAATTACTGGAATCGATAATGCATCCACTACTTGAGGTACTAAAGTCATTGTAGTACTTTCTCCAATATGTCCACCAGATTCGCAACCTTCTGCTATAACTGCATCTGCTCCACATTTTTCCATTCGTCTTGCTAATGCTACCGAAGCGATAACAGGAATTACTTTAATTCCCGCTTCCTTCCACATCTTCATATATTTTTCTGGGCTTCCTGCACCTGTTGTAACCACACTTACCTTCTCTTCTACTACAACCTTTGCCACTTCATCTGCATAAGGACTCATCAACATAATATTGACACCAAATGGTTTATCTGTTAGAGTCTTAGCTTTTTGAATCTGTTCTCTTACCCAATCCGCTGGTGCATTCGCAGCTCCAATGATTCCAAGACCACCTGCATTGGATACTGCACTTGCAAGATGATATTCCGCTACCCAAGCCATACCGCCTTGGATAATCGGATACTTGATTCCAAGTAACTTCGTGATTTCTGTTTGCATGTATGCTCTCCTATTTTAATTTTTCGATATAAGCTACTACATCGCCAATGGTTTCAATCTGTTCTAAATCTTCTGTAGGAATTTCAACACTGTATTCATCTTCTAAAGCCATAACCATTTCCATTAAGTCTAATGAATCAGCACCTAAATCTTCTTTAAAAGAAGTTTCACTTGTTAATTTTTCTACTTCTGCTCCTAAATTTTCTGCTACAATTTCTTTAATTCTTTCTAACATGATTTTTATCTCCTTTGTTTTGTTTTAAAATATTTTGATTTTCAAATTATATCACATTAAAACTATTTGTCAATAAAAAAAAGAAGATTTTTTCAATCTTCTTCTTTTGCTTCATTAAAAAAACAGATTTTAGACCTACCTGTTCGCTTCGCCATATAGAGTGCTTCGTCTGCTTTTGCAAACAATTCATTATAATCTCTGCCGACATCTTTTGTCTTTGCAATGCCCATACTGATAGATATTTTAAATTGTTCAAATGATCCTGTAATTGCCAAAAAAATTCTCTCTACAGCTGGTTCAATGTTTCCATTTGCTTCTAAAAAGACCATAAACTCATCACCACCAATTCTTGCTGCGATATCACTACTACGAATTGTTCCGGTTAGTTTTTGTCCTATATATTCTAATACATGATTGCCAAAAATATGACCATAATTGTCATTTGCATTTTTAAAATAATCTAAATCAAAAATAACAAATGCATATTCTTTATCCTTATTATCTTTTAATAAATCAAGCACACGTTTTTTCGCCTGTGCTTGATTTAACAGTCCTGTCAATGCATCATAAGAAGCTTTTCGTTGTAAATCATCAATATAAGTTTTTTCTTCCTGAACATCTACAACTTTACCGATTAAATCGGTATACTCTTCCTCCTCTACAGACCACATAACCTGACAAATAATGCGAGACCAGCGCTTATTTCCGTCAATATTTAACTGACAATCATACTGAAATACAGGTTTCTCATAAGTAGCTTTATCAACTTTTGCTTTAATATTGGCTAAATTATCTACGCCTAAAATATTTAAAAATTTCTTATTATTTGTGGGTTCCATTGTAATCTCGCTAAGCCCTAATGCTTCTACGCCCCATTCAGAAATGGTAATCATCTCTGGAAAACGATTATATTCAAATTGGATTTCATTAGACATGGAAGCAAAGAACTTATATTTTGTTCTTTCATATTCAAGTAAATGTAAAGTTCTCTCAGAGGCTGTTAATTCATCGTGACGAACTAATTCTTCTGCTACTTTTTTCATATTTTTCTTGCTATCACGATTAAGAGAATTCGTCTGTAATTCTTTTTGAATTTCATCTGCCATCTCAAGAAAGCATTCAAGCAATAATGGATTAAATGTTCCACATTCTCCGTTGACAATCATTTTAATTGCCTCTTCATGAGAAAAAGCAGCCTTATAGACACGTTCATTAGTCAGTGCATCATAAACATCGGCTAACGATACAACCTGTGCAGAAATTGGAATCTCATCTCCTTTTAATCCATCAGGATATCCCTTCCCATCATATCGTTCATGGTGCCATCTACAAATCTGATAAGCGACTTTTATTAATTCTTCATCCTGATGAAATGGAATTTCTTCTAACATCTGAGCTCCAATTTTAGAATGAGTCTTCATGACTTCAAACTCTTCTTTTGTAAGTATTCCTGGTTTATTAATAATTCGACTTGGAATTGCAATTTTTCCAATATCATGAAGGGCAGAAGCCGTTCCAATTAAATCAATATCACTTCTCTTTAAATGATATTGGTCTGTCTTCTTTATTAAATTCTTTAATAAAATTTCTGTAATTGTACGAATATGTAATACATGAAGTCCACTCTCTCCATTACGAAATTCTACAATATGACTTAAGATACTAACCATTAAATCATTGCTCTTTTGCTTTTCAAAAATCTGGTCCACTACCATTCCAATTAGTTTCTTTTGTTTTGCATAAAGTACAATTGTATTATTTACTCTTCTATGAACAATCAATTCATCAAAGGGGCGATTGATGAAATCAGTTACTCCTAACTCATACGCTCTTTCTACAACTGAGGGTGCAATTTCTGATGATATCATGATGACTGGGATATCATCAATCCAATGGTATTTATTCATCATTGCTAAAACCTCAAATCCATCCATATTAGGCATTACAATATCTAGTAAAACAAGGTCGATTCCTGTATCTAATTTCTGAAGTAACGCCACTGCCTCTGTTCCATCTACTGCCTCTATAATATCATATTCTTCTCCTAATATAT
The DNA here is from genome assembly GCA_902496125.1 of uncultured Lachnospiraceae bacterium. Lineage (GTDB taxonomy): Bacteria > Bacillota > Clostridia > Lachnospirales > Lachnospiraceae > TWA4. The sequence continues at coordinate 8,704 of CABUZU010000041.1, read as the reverse complement.
CTACTAAAATCGAACGATTCATCTCAGAATCATCTACAATTAAGATTTTTCTTCTCTTTTGTCTTTTTTTACTCATAAATTCTTTATAACCTCGTAATCATTATACCAGTAATATTTATAGTTTACCACAAGTTTGTACGAATCACAAGTGTAACAAAAAAGGACTGTGTAAAACTTTACACAGTCCCATTTTTCTAATATTCTTATAATTCAGCTACTACTTTAAAAGCTTCTTCTAAATCCTGTAAAATATCATCAATATTTTCTGTACCAATAGATAAACGAATGGTATTAGGCTTAATTCCTTGGTCTAATAATTCTTCTTCTGTGCACTGACTATGAGTAGTTGTTGCTGGATGAATTACTAATGATTTTACATCCGCTACATTTGCTAATAATGAGAATAATTCAAGATTGTCAATAAATGTATGAGCTTCTTTTACTCCACCTTTAATATTGAAGGTAAAAATACTAGCACCACCATTAGGGAAATATTTCTTGTATAATTCATGGTCTGGATGATCTGGCAAAGATGGATGATTTACACTTTCCACTAATGGATGGTTTGCTAGATATTCAACAACTTTTTTAGTATTTTCATTGTGACGTTCAATTCTTAAGGATAAAGTTTCTGTTCCCTGTAATAGAATAAATGCATTGAAAGGAGAAATTGCTGCTCCAGTGTCACGAAGTAAAATAGCTCTAATATAGGTTACAAATGCTGCTGGTCCTGCTGCTTCTGTGAATTTTACACCATGATAAGATGGGTTTGGTTCAGAAATCCAAGGATATCTTCCACTCTTAGCCCAATCAAATGTACCACCATCTACGACAACACCACCTAAAGAAGTACCGTGTCCACCGATGAATTTAGTAGCAGAATGAACAACAATATCAGCACCATGTTCGATTGGACGAATTAAATAAGGTGTACCAAATGTATTGTCTACTACTACAGGAAGTCCATGTTTATGAGCAATTGCTGCAATTGCATCAATATCTGGAATATCAGAGTTTGGATTTCCTAAAGTTTCTAAGTAAATTGCTTTGGTATTTTCTTTAATAGCTCCTTCTACTTCTTCTAAGTTATGAGCATCTACGAATGTTGTATCAATACCATATAATTTAAAAGTATGTCCTAATAAGTTTGAAGTTCCACCATAAATGGTCTTCTGAGCCACGATATGTTCACCAGCTTTTGCTAATGCCTGAATTGTATAAGCAATAGCAGCTGCACCAGATGCTACTGCAAGACCTGCAACACCACCTTCTAATGCTGCAATACGGTCTTCAAATACACCCTGAGTAGAGTTTGTAAGTCTTCCATAAATGTTACCTGCATCAGCAAGACCAAAACGGTCAGCTGCATGCTGTGAGTTTTTAAATACGTAGGAAGTTGTCTGATAAATTGGAACTGCTCTTGCATCAGATGCTGGATCTGGATTTTCCTGTCCTACATGTAATTGTAATGTTTCGAATTTAAGCTTTCTATCTTTTCTTGAAATTTTACCCATAGTATTAATTCTCCTTATTCTTTGTATTTTTTATTCTGCAAACAATGGGGTTGAATAATATCTGTCTCCAGTATCTGGAAGCAATGCAACGATTGTTTTTCCTTTATTTTCAGGTCTCTTAGCTAAATCAATTGCTGCCTTAAGTGCTGCGCCAGAAGAAATACCTACTAATACGCCTTCTTTCTTAGCAATTAATTTGCCTACTGTAAATGCATCTTCATTTTCAACTGTGATGATTTCATCATATACCTTAGTATTTAAAACTTCTGGTACGAATCCTGCACCAATACCCTGAATCTTATGAGGACCACCTTTACCTGTTGATAGTACTGGAGAAGTTGCTGGTTCAACAGCTACTATTTTAACATCTGGCTTCTGAGATTTCAAGTACTCTCCTGTACCTGTTAAAGTTCCACCTGTACCAACGCCTGCTACAAAGATGTCTACAGCTCCATCTGTATCATTCCAAATTTCTGGACCAGTAGTTGCTTTATGAATTTCTGGGTTTGCTGGATTTACAAATTGTCCTGGAATATAACTTCCTTCGATTTCTTTTGCAAGTTCTTCTGCTTTAGCAATTGCACCTTTCATTCCCTTAGAGCCTTCTGTAAGTACTAGTTCTGCACCATATGCCTTTAAGATGTTTCTTCTTTCAACACTCATAGTTTCTGGCATGGTAAGAATCAAACGATATCCTTTAACAGCTGCAATGGATGCAAGTCCAATACCGGTATTACCAGAAGTTGGTTCAATGATTACTGAGCCTTCTTTTAATAAGCCCTTGCTTTCAGCATCTTCAATCATTGCCTTTGCAATTCTATCCTTTACACTACCTGCTGGGTTAAAGTATTCAAGTTTTACAAGAACGGTCGCTTCTAGGCCTAATTCTTTTTCAATGTTTACTACCTCTACTAATGGAGTATTACCAATTAATCCTAATGTTCCTTTATAAATCTTTGCCATGTCTATCACCTTTCCCTTTCGGATTTCGTTTTGTTTTGATGTCCTTATAATATCCCTATAATCCCTATTTGTCAAGTAGGTTTTTAGGGAAAAGTAGGTTTTTGTTGATTTTTCACAAAAAAAGAGTGTTGAAGTTTATTTTCTTCAACACTCTATATAAATTTACTTATATAATTCACAAGAAACTAAATGTCCACTTCCTGTATCAATTAATTGTGTATCAAAACTCTGGCACGCATCACAACGTTTAAAGCAACGAGGATAGAAACGACATCCTGGTTTTGGATTAATTGGAGTTGGTACATCTCCTGTTAAAATAATACGTTCCTTCTTAGAATTAATATCTGTTGTAGGAATTGCAGAAAGAAGTGCTTGTGTATAAGGATTCTTTGGATTGTTATACAATTCGTTCTTTTCAGCTAGTTCCATTATTTTTCCTAAATACATAACACCTACACGATCACTAATGTGCTTTACAACATTTAAACCATGGGCAATAAATAAATAGGTTAAACCAAATTCTTCTTTTAAATCATCTAATAAGTTTAATACCTGTGCTTGAATGGATACATCAAGTGCAGATACGGGTTCATCGCAGACAATCAGTTTCGGATTTACTGCTAGAGCTCTAGCAATACCGATACGTTGTCTTTGTCCACCTGAAAACTCATGAGGATAACGGTTTCTTTGATGATTTGCAAGACCTACGCAGTTCATTAAATAATTTACTCTCTCTTCGACCTTATCTTTTGGAAGAATATTATTGATAATAATAGGCTCTGCAATAATATCTCCTACGGTCATACGAGGATTTAATGATGCATAAGGGTCCTGGAAAATCAATTGAATATCCTTACAAAAATTTCTACGACTCTTAGAATCAAGCTTTGAAATATCCTTACCTTCAAAGATAATCTGTCCATCTGTCGGTGCATAAAGGTTTACTAGCATCTTACCAATTGTCGATTTACCACAACCTGATTCTCCTACTAAACCTAGACATTCCCCTTTATAAATTTTAAAAGAAACATCATCAACTGCTTTTAAGACGGAAGTAGGCTTACCCAAAAATGATTTTTCTACAGTAAAATATTTTTTCAAATGTTTTACTTCCATTAAAACTTCTTTTTCTTTATTTGTATCTACTGCCATTACTCTTCCCCCTCTACCTTGTCACTAAATAAGAAACAACGCACTTTATGACCATCTTCCATTTCAGTCAGTGCAGGCATTGCCTCTAAGCATTTTGCAGAACATTTTTCACAACGATCTGCAAAGGAGCAGCCTTTGGGAAGCTGTGTAGGGTCTGGTACCATACCTTTAATCATATAAAGTCTATCAAGGTCTTGGTCCATTCGAGGAATGGAATTTAACAGTCCTTGTGTATAAGGATGACTTGGCGTGGTAAATAAGGTTCTTACATCGGCCTGTTCTACTACACGACCACAATACATAACTACAACCTTATCCGCAGTCTCTGCTACAACACCTAAATCATGAGTAATAAGCATAACTGCCATACCAATTTCATCACGTAATTTCTTAATCAAATCTAGAATCTGTGCCTGAATTGTAACATCAAGTGCAGTAGTCGGTTCATCAGCAATTAATAATTCTGGATTACAAGCAAGTGCCATCGCAATCATAACACGCTGACGCATACCACCACTCATCTGATGAGGATAGTCATTGACACGACTCTCTGGTGCAGGAATACCTACAAGACGAAGCATCTTTACAGCATGTTCTTTAGCTTCTTTCTTCGTCATCTTTGTGTGAGTAAGAATAGACTCTGTAATTTGGTCTCCAACACGATATACTGGATTTAATGAAGTCATAGGCTCTTGGAAAATCATAGAAATCTTATCACCACGGATTAGATTCATCTCTTTTGAAGATTTACCAATTAATTCTTCTCCCTTAAATTTAATTGAACCAGAAGCAATGCGACCTGGCTTTTGAATTAATCCCATAACTGATAAAGAAGTTACAGATTTACCAGAACCAGATTCTCCTACAATCGCTAAAATTTCACCTTTATCAACAGCAAAACTTACTTCATTTACCGCATTGACAATGCCTCGTTTTACTTTAAATTCTGTTTTTAATTTATTTACTTCTAATAACATACTATACCTCCTAGCTTCTTGCCTTTGGATCGAGTGCATCACGCAAACCATCGCCAAATAAGTTAAATGCAAGTACAGTAATTGAAATTGCAATACCTGGGAATACAATCATATAAGGTAAAGATAAAATATAGGTTTTTGCATCACCTAACATTGTTCCCCATTCTGGTGTTGGTGGTTTTACACCAAGACCTAAGAAACCAAGAGCTGCAATATCCAAAATTGCAGTAGAAATACCTAAGGTTGCACGTACTACGATAGAAGAAACAACATTGGGTAAAATATGTTTAAAGATAATTCTTCCATCATTGTTACCAATAACCTTCGCTGCTGCAACATAATCATTTTCTTTTACTGATAAAATAGAACTTCTGACAATACGCGCATATTCTGGAATAGACACAATACCAATTGCTACAATCGCTTTATCAAGTCCTTGTCCAAAAGCTGCCATTAATGTAATTGCAAGAAGAATAGAAGGAATTGCAAGCATCATATCCATTATACGCATAAATACAATATCAATAATTCCACCAAAATATCCGGCAATTGCACCAATAATGGTTCCAATTACTAATGAAAATGCAACGGCACCAATACCAACAAATAATGAATATTTCGTCCCTGATAATACACGAGAGAAAATATCTCTTCCTTGAATATCTGTTCCAAACCAATGATTTGCTGATGGTGCTTGTTTAGCAGAACCCATATCAATCTTTAATGGGTCATAAGGAGCAATTGCTTCTCCAAAAAAGGCAATGAATACTAATAATAAAATAACAATTAAACCGACAACCGCAATCTTATTCTTTTTTAATGCACTCCACATCATATGAAGTTGAGATTCCGGTTTTTCTATCTTCATATTTTCTGTATTTTCCATTTTAATTATCCTTTCCGACATAAGAAATTCGTGGGTCGAGGAATGCATAAATAACATCGACAATTAAATTTAAGGTTACGAATATAACAGCAATTAAAAGTACTGCTGCCTGTACAACAGGGAAATCTGATTTTTGTACACATTCTACTAAATATTTACCGATACCTGGCCAACCATAAACGGTTTCTGTAAGTACCGCACCCCCAAGTAAAGAACCAAACTGTAAACCAATAACGGTAACAATTGGCATTAATGCATTACGAAGTGCATGTTTGCGAATTACTCGACCTTCGCTAATACCCTTTGCACGAGCAGTACGAATATAATCTTGATTTAAGGTATCAAGCATGGATGAACGTGTCATACGAGAAATAATTGCTAACGTATAAAAAGCAAGTGTAATAGATGGTAAAATCATATGCCATGCAACGTCTTTTACATTTTCCATATTTCCACTTAAAATTGCATCAATTAAATAAGAACCTGTTACCTTGTCAAGAATAATTGCTCCACTTGTTGCCCCCGTTGTAGGAAGGAGTTGTAAGTCCTTTGCAAATACAATCTGAAGCATAACTCCTAACCAGAAAATTGGTACAGATACACCAACTAAACAAAACAACATACCAAAGTTATCAATAAGCGTATTCTTCTTTACTGCCGTTATTACACCCATAATAATACCAAGAAGAGATGCAATAATAATTGCTACAACTGCAAGTTCTGCGGTTGCTGGGAAACGGCTCATAATTTCATCAAAAACAGGAGTTTTTGTATAGTAAGAATTTCCAAGTTCTCCCGTCAACGCTCCCTTAACGAAATTTACATACTGCACAACAATCGGGTCACTTAACCCATTGGCATCTCTCCATGCGTCCATTGCTTCTGTGGTCGCATGTTCACCTAATACTACTGGTGCAGGGTCTGGTGCACAAACTCTTAACAAGAAAAAGACAATCATTGATACACCTAGCAGTACTGGTATTAACATCAATATACGTTTTACGATATATTTTATCATTTTCTATATACCTCATTTACTATAAGTTTTTATGAAATCCTAAGATTCATACCTTAATTTTTGACCTAAATGGGAGGAGGTCAAAAACTAAAGTATACGCCTCGACAGAGAAGCATGCCGAGGCGTTTAACTATCTTAGTCAATCTGATATTAGTTCTTCTCTACAATTGCTAAATCAACAGTAGCTGTTGGATGATAGAAGAAGTTCTTAATGTTGGTTCTATTAGCAGTAATATTCTGCTGATGAGAAATTGGTAACCATACTGCAATACTTGCTAAGTATTTTTCAGCATCTGCATAAACTTTATTTCTTGCATCGCCATTTTCAGTTGCATTACCTTCTGCAATGAACTTGTTATAAGTTTCATCTTTTAATCTAGCAACGTTCATAGCAGGTGTAGGGTCTGATAATAGATTTAAGAAGTTATCAGGGTCACCGTTATCACCATTCCATCCATAGAAGCAAACATCATAGTCACCAGCAGTAATTTTATCCTTGTAAGTAGTCCAATCATAAGAATCAATGTTGCATTCAACACCAACTGCTGATAAATAACCTTGAACACTTTCTGCTAAGGTCTTACCTGTTGCAGTGTTATAAGGTCTAGCGTTAGAATAAGTAATTACATGCAACTTCGTAACACCCTTAGAAGCTAAAGTAGCTTTTGCTTTTTCTGGGTCATAAGAAACCTGTTTTACTTCCTTGCTATATCCTGGTAAGAAAGTAGGTAAAATGCTATCAGCTTTAGAAGCGAAATCTCCATATAAGCCTTTTACTAATTCATCTACGTTAATTGCTTCTGATAAAGCTAAACGAACTTCTGGGTCTGTTAATTTTTCAGTATTGTATCCCATGTAGTTAATATTCATACCTTCTGTTAAGTTTACTGATAAGTTAGAATCAGCTTTTAACTGATCAACCATGTTTGTATCAATACCATCGATAATATCTACTTCACCAGTCTGTAAAGCAGTAACTCTAGCAGATGCATCAGGGATGGTCTTAATTACTACATTTTCACATTTAGCTGGTTCACCCCAGTAGTCGTCAAATCTCTTAAGTACAACCTTCTCATCTTTGTTCCAAGAAACAAATTCATAAGGGCCTGTACCACATGGATGTTCATTTAAATTATTATTGTATTTTTCACATGCCTGTTTACTAACCATAGGAGCACCAAATACCATAGCCATATTAGCTAAAAATGGAGTATATTTGCTCTTTAATACGATTTCTACTGTGTAATCATCAACTACGTTTACTTTATCTACATAGCTGTAGCAGAAATCTGCATAAGGCATATCTTCTGTTTTATTAACAGTTTCACGTTCGATGTTGAATTTAACAACATCTGCGTTAAAATCAGAACCATCTTGGAATTTAACGCCTTTGCGAAGTTTAAAAGTATAAGTTAAACCATCATCGGAAACTGTAGGCATTTCTTCTGCTAAGCATGGTTTTAAATCAGTAGAGTCTTGTTCATACTCTAATAATCCTTCATAAATCTGAATGGTAACTTTTGCTGATTCTCCATCATCTACTAAGTGTGGATCAAGTCCACGAGGGTCAGCTCCTTGTGCGTAAACTAATGTTTTACCGTCGGAAGTACTTTCTGCACCCTGAGAAGCAGACTCATTTGCCTTCGTACTATTAGAACTACTGCTTCCACCACAACCTGTCATTAAAGTTGCAGTCATTGCTGTAGCTAAAAGTACACTTAAAACTTTTTTCTTCATAATAATTTCCTTTCTAAGATGATATACCTCCCAATATACCCTCTTGGTGAATTATCCAACACACTGTGGACATTCCTATTTTACACTCCATTTGGCTATCGTGCAATATAAATTTTTACTTTTTTTGATTTTTTTCTTTAATTTATTGCCAAAAAGTGTTATATTTAGTAGTAATATACTTAGAAAGAGAGATATGACTATGAATGGATTCATAAAAGAATTCAAAGAATTTATCATGCGTGGTAACGTAATGGACATGGCAGTCGGTGTAATTATCGGTGGTGCTTTCCAAAGTATTGTCAATTCTTTGGTAAATGATGTCATCATGCCTGTAATTACTAAAATTACTGGCGGCATTGATTTTAAGAACTGGTTTATCTCACTTGATGGAGGAAGCTACTCAACTTTAGCTGATGCACAAAAAGCAGGTGCGGCTACTTTAAACTACGGTGTATTT
>CABUZU010000040.1 GCA_902496125.1 uncultured Lachnospiraceae bacterium | reverse complement strand
TCAAATTCCTCCCCATTGATATAAATTTTGCTATATTCATTAAAATTGCTTCCATGAATATGTAATAACTTACCTAACTGCCTTACCGATTCGACCTGTGGCTTATCAATTCCATATTTTAAATCCGTTGGTTCCCAAGTCTTTTCTGCATATTGATAACTTTCTTGGTCACCATAGAGCATATCGTATTCTAATAATTTGAGTCCTGCTAAATATCCGCCTTCCTCAGCGCGCTGTTGATGGTATTTCATAATCGTACCATCGGAATTATTGATTTTTTGTAACACACTTGCACTTAACTGATAAGAATGTAAGTCCTTATCCTGTTTCTTTAACCCAATATTGTCCCAAATGACATATTCGGTCTGATACAAGCTACCATTTTTTAAATCATCCGCAGTCAAATCTAAACTTGGTAGATGGTCTCCATACATTACCACTATCGTAGGTTCATCATAATGGTCTAATGAAATAATTAAACTCTCAATAAACTCATCAACATCTTGAATTTGTGTTAAATAGTATTTAAAAGAATCACTTACTTCCTTACCATCTCCATCATAGACGTCAATAATCTCCTTATCGCCTTCTTCAATCTCTGCATCTGAATACTTTCCATGCGACTGAACGGTAATGGTATAAATAAAATCTCTTTCCTTCGTACTCTTTAACGCTTCTAAAATCTGTGAAGTTAAGACTTCGTCTTTTGCCCATCCAAGACTATTCTTAGCAGTTTTTGGCATCGTTTCAATTGTTGTAAAATCATCATATCCTAAGTTAGAAAATACCTTATTTCTACTATAAAATGTTGCCGTATTGTTATGAATTGCATGAGTTTTATAGTCTCTATTTCCAAGTAGATATGCAATACTTTCACAAGTCTTATCTAATAATACTGTTTTATAAGGATATTCCCCAATACCAAAGTCTTCTAGGTTCATACCCGTCTGTACTTCAAATTCGGTGTTAACTGTACCAGCTCCTACAACAGGAACGGTTAAGAAACCCGTTGTATAATTCTCTTTTAAATAACTAAAAAATGGAGTCGGGTTCTGTTTTAATTTAATATCATTAATATAAGAAACATCAAAGAATGACTCTAATTGAAGGAAAATAATATTCGGATTTTCCTTCGTAGCCTTCGTTGTCTTTTTTTGCTCTTTCTTTGGAGCTTTCGTTTCAATCTCAGACATTACTTCATCTACTTTTTTGGTAGAATACTCATCTGGTTGTGAAATCCCTCTACTAATTACACTAGTAAGGAAACAATAAGCAAATCCATACTCTTCATATGCCTCTGTAATATTGGTAAATTTAATACTTAAATGACCGGTTTTAAGTCCTGATAGGGTCGTTACGACTACTAATAATACCAATACTACAATTCGACCGACATTTTTTATTGTAATCTGTCTCTTCTTTAATGGAACGATGGCTTTATAAACCCATACAACAAAAGCGATAATTGCTATGATGAGCAAAACAATTGCTATAATTGTAAAGACATTAAGATATTTATTCGCAATCTTTATTCCCTCTCCAATGACTAAAAAATCAGGATAGGAAATGGGAGATGAACGAAAGGTACGAACAATACGATTCACAATTCCTAAAATTAACCATAGCATTTCAATAATTGTAAGATAAAAATATCTTCTTTTTAATAAAAGTGATGGAATTAATGTAAGTAATATAATGAATGAATTATATAAAAATAATCCCATACTACCAAACGTAAAAATTCCTGTATCATATAAAGACCATCTGTTTAAAAGTTCAATAAAAAAGGTGGTAACCATAGATAAAATCATTAAAAAGAAAGCGGGATCTTTTTGACTGACCCAATCTCTTAAATTTTTTCTCATGTTGTACTCCTATAAGATAAAGTCTACTACTCGAAACATCGCTCCAAATACCTTATCATTTAACCAATCAATTGGTGTAGATAAAATTCCAAAATATACCATTGCTAACAATAACAACATAAAATATCTTTCATATTTCATATATCCAAAATACAATCTTTCTGGCAAAACAGCACTTAAAACCTTTGAACCATCTAATGGTGGAATCGGAATTAAATTAAAAATCCCAAGACCAATATTGATAACAACTAAATACATTAAAATATAGTAAATTGGTCCATCTATAATACCAGAATAGACTACCTTTACTAATCCAAACATTGAAATAAATGCAATAATAAAATTGGTAACAGGTCCTGCAAGGCTTACTAACACCGTTCCAAGCTTTGGATTTTTATAATAATTGGGATTAATTTGAACAGGCTTTGCCCAACCCATATGAAATACTAACAAACATAATGTACCAATTGGATCTAAATGATTTAGTGGATTTAAAGACAAACGTCCATCTACTTCTGGCGTTGGATCCCCTAACTTCCATGAAACAAATCCATGAGCATATTCATGGAGAATAATGGCAATTAAAACTGCCGGAATTGAATACAAATATCCTATATATTGACTCATAATACTTCCTTTCTTGCTAAAATAACAAACAACTTTCCATTAAAATACACTAGAACTTAAAAACTGTCAAGAGTATTGGTTGACGTTTTAGCAAAAATAAGCTAGAATGCTATAGTTGTCTTTAAAAACTATAGGAGGAATTTTTGATGAATAATAGATACCCTGATTTCACTGCAGCCATTATTCAAATGGATGTATCCAAAAGCAAGGAAAAAAACTTAAGAAATGCTGCAAAATTAATTATGAGAGCTGCACTTAGCAATGCATCTGTCGTTATTTTACCTGAAATGTTTTGTTGTCCTTATCAAACTGCTACTTTTCCTGATTACGCAGAAGAAGCTGGTGGGTTAATTTGGACTACTCTTTCAAAGGCTGCCAAAGACAATCATGTAATCTTAATTGGTGGATCTATGCCAGAACGTGAAGGTGATAAAATTTATAATACTTGTTTTTGTTTTGATGAAAATGGTAATCAAATCGGCAGACATCGTAAAGCTCATTTATTTGATATACAAGTATGCAATGGTCAACATTTTAAAGAATCCGATACATTAACGGCTGGAGATGATATCACAGTTATCGATACACAATTTGGTAAAATCGGTATTGGTATCTGTTATGATATTCGATTTAGTGAACTTTCTAGGCTTATGGCTTTACAAGATGTAAGAATGCTTGTTTATCCTGCTGCCTTTAATATGACTACAGGTCCTCTACATTGGGAATTATTATTTAGAAGTCGTGCAGTTGACAACCAGCTTTATGTAATAGGAGCTGCACCTGCAAGAAATATTTACTCTAATTATGTTTCCTATGCTCATTCACTTGCGGTTTCTCCTTGGGGAAAAATTCTTGTGGATGGTGGAAATTTAGAGTGTATTATCAGTGTCCCAATTATTCAAAAAGAAATTGAAGCAGTTCGAGAACAAATTCCTGTTTTAAAGAATCGTCGAACGGATATGTATACTCTTTCTGAGATTTAATCAAAATAATGGTCATCGTACCACCTACGTGGGTACCATGACCATTATCATCATATAAAGTCTTTTTTCTATTTACAAAATCTTTAAAAAATACAATTCGATTTCCAAAGTCTGGATGCATTACAATTCCAGTATCTACAATTGCAACCCTTACTCCTTTGCCAGTATACTTTAAAGACATTTTCTTACCTACTTAATTTAAGACTTATATTACTTTATTCGTTCTATTTACATTGTGTGATTGTTGCTACATAAACAATATTATCTAGCTTCTTACCAAGTGCAAACCATTCTTTATAATCCGATGTTGTAATCTCTACTTCTTTTGAATCAATGTTTCTTTTTATCATTTCTTCGTTTGCATCTTCTAACACCTTTTTACTTGCATATTCACAAGCTTCTTCTCTGCTATCCACATCAAAAATCTTATTATCGCCTAAACTATAAACTACATAGTGGTCAATTGTCGAGCTATTATAGCAAACATGTACTTTTACAAGTACTTCAAAAGATATCGAACTAATGACTGCACCTACTGCATTTGCCACTTCGGCGTGCTTAGGAATAATTGCATACGAACCAAACGCCTTAGCAACATCTGGTAAAAATACACCTATCGGACCACCAACGCCAATAAACACACCTGGAATCTGAAATGGAAAGCTTACTTCTACAAACTCATCGTCTCCACAAGCTCTTTGCCAATTTTTCTCAATAATTAATTCTAACTGCTTATCAATTCCCTCTTTTGCCAAACTAGGAAACTGTCTCTTTAATGCAATCTTTGCCAAACATGTATACATACGATGCTTTACTTCTTGATATGCCCAATCTGTAAACTCCAAAAATTCCATATTTACACTACGTGCAACAAAAGAGGCTGCATATTTTGAAGCTTCGCTATCATAGGCTACATAATCTCCTTTGATATGCATAATATCCGTTGGAGTAAGTCCACATCGCATAACAACACCATCTTTTTCTAATATCGAGGTGTCCAAATCATATACCGGCATATCAATCGCATCGGCTAATGCCTTTGTGGAAAGCGGACCATTTTCCAATGCCCTACAAATTGCTAATTCCCTTTTATTATATCCTTCTTTTCCTGTAATTTGTTTTTGTAAGATAAAATATTCATGTAGCCAACGCGTATATTTGACTTCGCTTTCATCTAGTTCTTTTAATTCCTTTGTAATATGAGGATATTCACTTGCTAAAATACAAATTGGAATGACTCTACCTTCTTCTAAATAAGGAGTTTCCTCTTTATAGTGAATTGCAGTATCTCCGCCAAGTCCAAAGGTTTCTACATAAAGTCCCTTTACAAATGTCTTCCACTCTCCAATTTGAATACCGCCTTTTGCTCTAGCCGGAACACCATTTCTAATAAAGGCAACATCTGTGGTTGTCCCACCCATATCAACAATGATTGCATCTTCATTGGTCTTTGCAAGTTCACAAGCGCCCATCGCACTTGCGACTGGTCCACATAAAAGCGTCTCTACAGGTCTATATTTTGCAAATTCTCTAGACATTAAGGTTCCATCACTTCGTACAATAACTGGTGATAATTCTAGCTTCTTATCCTTTAACGCTATGTCTACTGCTTTTAAAAATTTATCAATTAGTGGAACTAATCTTGCATTTAAAAGAGCACTGACCCCTCTTTTTATAAAATCTAAATCATCAAATAGTTCATGTCCGCAAACAACTGGAATATTTAAAACCTTCTCTACTCGCCTTTTAGTTTCTCTTTCTAAAATCGCTCCTGTTTGCCTTGAAAAAATTTCTGCTACTGCAATTGCTTCACTATCTGTGCACTCTTCTTTTAACTGATTTTCTAAAGCCTGCCAATCGGGAACTTTTTTTACCTCTCCATCATAAGTAGTATTTGTTTCAATACAGTAAAGGTCATCTCTTGAAAAATCTCCATTATCTGCTCCTACACGAAGTACATAATCTTCATCTGCTCCATATAAGATAAGCTTTGCTCTACCGCCTTTTCCCTCAACACAGGCATTTGTAGCAAGCGTTGTCGATAAAGATACTTGTGTTGCACGTTTTACCAAATCAAACGGCAATTGATTTAATGAATTTAAAATCCCTATCGTTAAATCTTCTTTCGTTGTCAATGATTTTACATGAGCTAATATTTCTCGATGGTCAAAATCATAAATAACCGCATCGGTACAGGTACCTCCCGTATCAATTCCAATTCCTATTTTCATGAAATTTTGCCTCCTCTTGTGTTATAAAATAATTTTATAACACTGCTAGTCAATGTGCAAGTAAAAATATTTTTAAATTTAAGACTTTCTTTTTTGTTAGAATCACGCTATACTATATAGGATCAAAATTTTTATATTCATTTTAAGGAGGAACTATGCGACATATCATCAGTCCTTTAGATTTTACAGTAGAAGAATTAAACGACATGATGGACCTTGCCAGTGATATTGAAAAAAATCCTGCCAAGTATGCTCATGTTTGTGATGGAAAGAGGTTGGCTACTTTATTTTACGAACCTAGTACTCGTACTCGTTTAAGCCATGAGGCAGCAATGATGAACCTCGGTGGACAAGTTATTGGATTTTCAAGTGCAGGAAGTAGCTCAGCAGCTAAGGGAGAAACAGTAGCTGATACCATTCGTATGATTAGCTGCTATGCAGATATTGCTGCCATTCGTCACCCCAAAGAAGGTGCAGCCCTTGTCGCAGCACAACATTCATCCATTCCTGTCATTAATGCTGGTGACGGTGGACACCAACATCCAACTCAGACTTTAACCGATTTAATGACGATTCGTTCTTTAAAAGGTCGCTTAGACAATTTAACCATTGGTCTTTGTGGTGATTTAAAATTTGGACGAACCGTACATTCTTTAATCAATGCAATGATTCGCTATCCTAATGTGAAATTCGTATTAATTTCCCCGGCTGAACTTCGTGTTCCAAGTTATATTCGTGAGAATACTTTAAGAGCAAACCAAATCGAATTTGAAGAAATCGAACAATTAGAAGATGCAATGGCTAAATTAGATATCTTATATATGACACGTATCCAAAAAGAACGTTTCTTTAGTGAAGATGAATATCTTCGTATGAAAGACTGCTACATATTAGACAATGCAAAAATGTCATTGGCAAAAAAAGATATGCTCGTTCTTCATCCATTGCCTCGTGTTAATGAAATTGCAGTAGAAGTAGATAGCGACCCAAGAGCTGCGTACTTTAGACAAGTACAGTATGGTGTATACATTCGTATGGCTCTTATTATGACATTATTGGAGGTAGATAAGCCATGTTAAATATTTCCGGATTATCAGACGGTATTGTACTAGATCACATTCCTGCTGGCAAAAGCATGGATATTTATAAATATTTAGGTCTTGGTAAATTAAATTGCCAAGTAGCAATCATTAAAAATGCCAAAAGTAATAAAATGGGACGAAAAGACATCATTAAAATCGAAAATACTCTCGATATCATCGACTTAGATGCATTAGGCTTTATTGACCCTGGTATTACTGTAAATATTATAAAAGACGGAACAATTGTAGAAAAGAAAAAATTACAGCTTCCTGAAAAACTTACAAACGTTGTTCGTTGCAAAAACCCTCGTTGTATTACTTCAATCGAATCTGAACTTCCTCAAGTATTTTTCTTAGCAGACCCAACAGAAAAGGTTTATCGTTGCCAATACTGTGAAGAAAAGTACGATGATAAACGAAAAAAATAGCATACAAAAAAAGGATGGACACCAATCCATTCTTTTCTTATAATTTTTTATAAATACTCCTCTTGCAAGTTACGTACCATTCGAACATATCTCTTTTTACATGCTTTATAATCGCCTTCTTCAATTTCTTCTAAGCAAAGCGAAAGATAGTCCTCCCAAAGCTGACAATAAATCTGTTCAGCATTTGGCTCTTTATTGATTGCTTTTACAATCTTTGGTTCTAATTCACTATATTCTTCTAGTAATTCTTTACCATCTGGTTCATTTGCTAAGTATTCATTCTTAAATTGTTGAAAAGCTGAAAGCTCATAGCAGTCATCACTGCGATTAAGTATAGTACATACTGCTAAGACTATATAACAAGGTCTGTGACTCGAATCATCCATATATTATTCATCCCAATTATGATATACTTGCTGTACATCATCATCCACATCTAATAAGTCAAGTGTTCTCTGAATATTCTTAAGATCTGTTTCATCTGTAAGTTCTACTGTGGTCTGTGGAATCATTGTGATTTCTGCACTCACCATAGGAATATTCTGTTCTGTTAATGCTTTATGAACTTCATTAAAGTCATCTGGGTCTGTAAGAATTTCATAGCTATCTTCTTCTTCATTGAAATCTTCAGCACCAGCATCTAATGCAACCATCATTAAATCATCAGAATCCATCTCGATTTCTTCTTTATCAATGATGATTTGACCTTTTCTATCAAACATGAAAGATACACAACCACTTGTTCCCATGTTTCCATTACCCTTTGTGAAAGCATTTCTTACATTAGAAGCTGTTCGATTCTTATTATCTGTAAGGGTATCAACGATGATTGCTACACCGTTAGGACCATATCCTTCATAAGTAATTGATTCATAGTTAACAGAACCTAAATCACCAGCAGCTTTTTTAATACCACGGTCAATTGTATCATTAGGCATGTTATTGGCCTTTGCTTTTGCAATAACAGTTGCTAGCTTATAGTTATTTGCAGGGTCTGGGCCGCCTTCTTTAACAGCTACGGCAATTTCCCTTCCAATTATTGTAAAGATTTTTCCCTTTGCTGCATCATTTTTCTCTTTTTTGTGCTTAATATTAGCAAACTTTGAATGTCCTGACATAAATAATTTATCGCTCCTTTTTCTTACATATCATTTTTACTAAAACTTACTTGCAGAACAGCTATTGTATTTTAACACTTTTTTCTAGTTTCGTAAAGTACATTTTTCCAATTCTACTTCAGTGATCATTCGATTCTCAATTTTGTGAATCGTAAAAATATAATCTTTCCAAGCAACTATTGGCTTTTCTTCATCCGATGGAATACGGTCTAATAGTGAAATTAAAAATCCATTTAGGGTATCATATTCTTCCATATCAAAATCTTCCCCAATCAGTTCTCCTAATTCTTCTAATGGCATTGAGCCATGTAAAATATAGCTATTATCTCTTTTGCCGACAATAAATTCATCGACTTCATCGTACTCATCCCAAATATTACCTACGATTTCTTCAATAATATCTTCCATCGTTACAAGACCAGAGACCTGTCCATATTCATCAAATACAATTGCCATATGTAATTGCTCTTTTTGCATTTCCTTTAACAAGTCATCAATCTTCCTTGTTTCTGGTACAAAATAAGCATTTCGCACTAAACTTGGAATTTCTTTAATCTTTACTAATGAATCCTCCTGACAAGCCATTAAATCTCTTAAATTTAAAATTCCAACAATATTATCTAAATCTTTTCGAAAAACTGGAAACCTACTATTGTTTTCTTGTAATACAAACTCAACCGCTTCTTTTAGTGTAATCTCTTCATCAATTGCAATAATATTCGTTCGATGTGTCATAATATCATGAGCCTCTTTGTCATCTAATTGGAAGATGTTTGTAATCATTTCTGCTTCATCCGACTCAATAATTCCTTGCTCTTGACCTTCATTGACCATTGATACGATATCCTCTTCGGTTACATTTTCATCTTTTTTATGAGGGTCTTTACCCATGATAAATAAAATTAAATCTGCAATTAACATACTAGGTACAATAATGGGCTTAGAAATGGTAATCATTGCTCTTACAATTCCAAGACAATTTCTAGTCCAAAATTCAATATGATAAATCGCTGATTTTCTAGGCACCATTACACAAAAGATTAACATTCCTATAAAAAATACCGCAGATATCCATTTTTCATAAGGCCATAGTAAAACTCCTACATATAAACCTGCTAAAAACATCAAAATCACTCTCATGCAGGTAAACGCTGCTTGATGTTCCATCAGATATAACAGTTTTTCTGACTTTTTATTTCCTTCTTCAATTTCTTTTTCTAACTGTGTTTCACTGAGTAAGCGAAGTGCCTTTTCAAATCCGTGAATTAAGGCTACACACAGATATAATAAAATTCCAAAAATAATTTTGATAAGTTTCTCCTTCTACTGTCATAGTTAGGTGTTATGTAGCCAATTCAAGGCTTACTAATAAGGCTCTATTTACCTCTTCTAATAATTCCCCATCAATATGACAGATTTTATCCTTTAATCTTCTTTTATCAATTGTTCTTAGTTGCTCTAATAAAATTACCGAATCCTTAACCATATCACATTGAGAAGTAGAAACCTCAACATGAGTTGGGAGTTTTGCTTTGTTCATTTTTGAAGTAATTGCTGCACAGATAACCGTTGGACTGTGACGATTTCCAATATCATTTTGAATAATTAATACAGGTCTTACTCCTCCTTGTTCCGAACCTACAACCGGTCTTAAATCGGCATAATAGACATCTCCTCTTCGAATTACCATCTTTTCATCGATTCTCCTTTTATTTTTTACTTTGATTTAAAGATAGTATTTCCAAAAGATTCTCTTTTTATTCGTATATTCTTGGGATTCTCTTTCCAAGGTCACAGACTACTTCATAATTAATGGTTCCTGTAAGCTTTGCAATCTCATCGGCTAAAATTTCTTCGTTGCCATCTTTACCAATTAGCGTTACTTCATCCCCCTTTTTTACATCAGGAATATCGGTAACATCAACCATAAACTGGTCCATACATACTCGACCTAAAATCGGCACTCTCTTGCCATGAATTAAAACAAAACCCTTATTGGATAAAAGTCTTGGATATCCATCACCATATCCCACTGGAATAGTCGCAATTTTCATAGGTTTTGGAGTAACAAAAGTAGAACCATAACTAATTCCTCTACCAGCCTCTACATCCTTTATAAAAACAATATGGCTCTTTAATTCTAATGCTGGCTTTAACTGCACGCGTTCTTTATGCACTTCATCGGAAGGATAAAGTCCATAAATGACAATTCCTGCACGTACCATATTAAATTCTCTACCATGAGAATCAATAATTCCTGCACTATTTGCACAGTGTAAGATTGGAATAGTTAAGCCTGCATCTTTTAATGCATTTGCAGTATCGGTAAATAATTTTAATTGACTGTTTACAGAGGTTTTATCAAGTTCATCTGCTTTCGCAAAATGTGTAAACATTCCTTCGATTTCAATATTTTCTAACTTACTGATTTCTAAGATCTTTGATACAGTATTTGCATCTCCTGCCCAAAAGCCAAGACGACCCATTCCTGTATCTAATTTAATATGAAGTTTTGCCTTCTTACCTAATTTCTTTGCTACTTGAGAGAAAATCTTCGCATCTTCTACTTCATAAATCGTTGGACGTACATCGTGTTCAATTAAGGTTTCAAAGCAATCCGTTTGTGTAAAACCTAAAATTAAAATTGGCTCAGTTACTCCAGCTTCTCTTAGCTCTAACGCTTCTTCTGTCGTTGCTACGGCAAACCAATCCGCTACTCCTTTTACCTTTTTTGCAATTTGAACAGCTCCATGACCATATCCATCGGTCTTAATGACTGCACACATCTTCGTACCTTCTGGTACCATTTCTTTTAATTTACACATATTTTCATAAATTGCATCTAAATTAATAACTGCTTTTACTCGATATCCTTTGCTCATTTTATTATTTCTCCTATAAAATTTATTAAATCTGTTGCAATAACAGAAGCTTCTCCTAATTCTTTTCCTGCTCTTTCTCCTACTCTACCATGGATAAATACCCCCATTGCTGCTGCAAGTGTTGGCTCAACTGAATAAGATAATACTCCTACAATAATTCCGGTAAGAACATCTCCAGAACCTGCGGTTGCAAGAGCTGAACAACCACTTGTATTAATATAGAGTTCTCCCTTTTCATTTCCAATTACACTGCTTGCATCCTTTGCAATACAGATACATGGAAAGCTTTTAACTAATTCTAGTTTTTGCTCGATTACCTCTGATACCGAAAGATTTGTTAATGCTGCTAGTTCACCCATATGTGGAGTTAAAATCATATGCGGTTTTAACAATTTCTTGTAATTTTCAATTTCCGCTAAATTTCTAAGCGCATCTGCATCAATGATTAGTGGAACCTTGCAGTTTTTTACTACAATTTCTGTTATCTTTTTGGCTGTTTTATCTCTTCCAAGGCCTGGTCCTAGTACTACTACACTTGCCCATGCAAGTTCTTCTAAAATTGCCTTTTTTGTTACATCGCTTTTATATGTTGATAAAATAGCCTCTGGCACAAGGTTTTGTATTATTATACGATTTTCCTTTGACGTATAGACCTTTACTAATCCACTTCCCATTCGATAAGCTGATTTTGCACTAAATACAGCAGCTCCTGCCATATTTTCACTTCCTGCTATTACTAATACCTTTCCAAAAGTTCCTTTATGAGAATTATGGGGTCTTAAACTAGATAAAATGGATAAGTCGCTATCCTCTATACACTGCGGGGTAGCTCCTACCTGTTCTAAGCTAACAGCTGGAAATCCAATATCTTCTACGAAAACTACTCCACTGTATTCTTTTCCTGGATAGATATTCATACCAATCTTAGAATAGCCAAATGTTACAGTATAATCTGCCCTTATAGCTACACCCATAATTTTACCAGTACTTGCATGAACACCGGAAGCAATATCTACACTAACAACAAAGGCTTGTAATGAATTAATTTGTTCGATTAACTTCGCATAATCTCCAACAACCTCTCTTGACAATCCAATCCCAAAGATTGCATCAATAATTACTATACTACCTTCTAGCTTCGTTGTAAATGGAACCTGTAGGTTTTTAGCAATCTCTAATTGAAGCTTCCACTCTTTTGTTGCGTGTTCCTTATTTCCAATTAAATAGATTTCAGTCTGATATCCTTCTTCATGAAGGATTCTAGCTGCTGCTATTCCATCTGCTCCATTGTTACCAGTTCCACAAACTGCAACAATCCTTGCATCCTTTTCTACCTGTGATTTTACGCATTTTACAACTGATCTTGCTGCTTCTTCCATCAATACAACCGAAGGAATCTTTATTGTTTCAATGGAATACTCATCTATTTTTTTCATCTGAGAAGCATCTAATATTTTTTTCATTTTTCTTCTCCTTCAGCGATTGCCATTGCACTCGCATATTCTTTTAAATTTGTAATAGAAACATGAATGGTTTTTATTTTCTTTTCCTTCATTAGCTCCTCTGCTTTTCCATACAGATGCACAAAAGGTGCTCCAGCATCACTGCGTAGCACCTCAATGTCTTGTAAGCCAAATGTACGAAATCCTGTTCCAAGTGCTTTCGCTACAGACTCTTTTACTGCAAAATTCCCAGCAAGCTTTACCGGATTCTTACCAAAGAGCTCGATTTCCCTTGGCGTATAGCAGCGTTCTAAGAAGTGTTGCTTCTTACAAGCCTTTTCAACCCTTGATATTTCTATCATGTCAATTCCTATACCTGCTATCATTTCTTATTCTCTTTATTCTCCAACATACGATACGAAAGCTGCATTAAACTTTCCGATAGATGAACGTTTTCTACAACGACGTCGTCACCAAGTTCCAAATCAATATGAGCGAAATTCCAAAATGCATGGACTCCCAGTTCAACTAGATGTTCTGCTATCTCTGTAGCTACCGTTTTTGGAACTACTAAAGTGGCAATTTCTACTGGATGTTCTTTTATAAAATCATCTACATCATCCAAATGTCGAATCTTGATTCCATTTACTTCCTTTCCTATAATTGTTGGGTCTACATCAAAGATACCAATGATGTCAAACCCTCTTTTACGAAAGTTTCCATAATTACTAAGAGCTCGCCCCATATTACCACCACCAATGACAATCATTGGATGATTCTGATTAAGCCCTAAAATTTTACCAATCTCTATAAATAGATTCTTTACATTATACCCATAACCTTGTTGTCCAAATCCGCCAAAGTTATTTAAATCCTGTCGAATTTGTGAAGCCGTTACATGCATCTTACGGCTTAAATCTCCTGATGAAATTCTTTCCACACCTTCACTTTGAAGTTCATCTAAGTACCTATAATATCGTGGCAATCTCTTAATTACTGCACTTGAAATTTCCTTCTTCTCCAAACCCCTCACCTCTCAAGAAAGATTTATAATAATAATCCCTTCCATTATATATCTTTGTTAAGGTATTGTCAAATACTTATCGCTTTTTGCCTTACTCTAGTTCGCTCCAACGTTCGTAAAGTTCATCTAATTCTTTTTGAATCTCTTCTTTTTCATTCATCAGTTCTACTAAACGATGTGCATTGGTTACGACATCATCCTTTGCACATTCTTCATCAATTTGTGATTCTTTTTCTTCTAGCTCTTCGATTCGCTTTTCAATTCGTTTGATTTCATTTTTACGTTTACGCTCGGCAGCCTGTGCTTCTTTACTTGACTTCCAATCACTCTTCGCACTAGAATTTGGGGCTTTCACTTCATTTTTTTCTTCTACTTTTGGAGCTAATAATAAATCCTTCTTTTCTAAATAATAATCATAGTTACCAATAAAGTTTACAAAATTTTCATTGTGAAGTGCCAAAATTCTAGTTGCTGTCTGATTGATGAAATATCTGTCATGTGAAACATAAAGTACGGTTCCCGTATAATGATTTAATGCATTTTCCAAAATTTCCTTTGACACAATATCTAAATGGTTTGTCGGTTCATCAAGGATTAGGAAATTAGAATCGGATAACATTAATTTTGCTAACGATAATCGACCTCTTTCACCACCACTTAAATCTCCTACTAATTTAAACACATCATCATTCGTAAATAAAAATGCTGCTAAAATATTTCTAATCTCTGTATTTGTCATATCTGGATATTCATCTTGCATTTCTTCAAATAAGGTCTTTTCCTCATGTAAAAGTTGCTGTTCCTGGTCATAATAACCAATTTGTACTTTAGAACCTAATACAATTTCTCCAGTATCTGCTGGTAGCATTTCATTAATAATTTTAAGTAAAGTGGTTTTACCTGTTCCATTGTCACCAATAATTGCCACACGTTCTCCACGCTTAATTTCTAAATTTACATCCTGAAATAAGGTAAAGTCCCCAAAGCTTTTCGATAAATTTTTAATGGTCATTACATCATTTCCACTCATTACAGCTGGATGAAATTCAATATGCATCGAATCATCTACTGTCATCGGCTTTTCTAAGACTTCCATCTTATCAAGCATCTTTTCACGGCTTTCTGCTCTTTTAATCGATTTTTCACGATTAAACGATTTTAATTTTGTAATAACCTCTTGTTGATGCTTAATCTCTTGCTGTTGATTTAAATAAGCTTTTAACTCGATTTCTCGCATCTGGGCTTTTTTTGTAGAATAATCAGAATAATTTCCAGAAAATACCGTTCCCTTACCCATATCAATTTCAATAACCTTTGTTACAATTCGATTTAAGAAATATCTATCATGAGCTACGATAATTACACTTCCTGGATAATTTAATAAAAAGGTTTCTAGCCAAGCAATGGAATTCATATCTAAATGGTTTGTCGGTTCATCTAATAAAATGATATCTGGCTTTGTAAGAAGTAAACGTCCTAGTGCCACACGAGTCTTTTGTCCACCAGATAAACTGTCAATACGTCGTTCAAAGTCCTCTTCACTAAATCCAAGTCCCTTCAAAACTCCTGTTACTTCACTTTTATAAGCATAACCGTTTGCCTGTTCAAACGCATTCATCGCCTTATCATATTGACTAAGAAGGTTCTCCAACTCTTCCCCTTCTACATCCTTCATTTGCTTTTCTAAGGTTCTAATCTTTGTTTCTAAATTTAAAATATCTCTTTTAATTTCTAATAATGCATGATAAATGGTTTCATGGCTTAAGAAATCTTGGTGCTGCGATAAGTATCCAAGTGTTTTTCCCTTTGAAATAACAACCTCACCACTATCGGCACTTTCTTCTCCCACAATAATTTTTAACAGAGTGGATTTGCCTGCTCCATTGATTCCAACAATTGCTGCCTTTTCATGGTCCTCGACATGAAATGAAACTTCATTTAAAATCACGTCGGTACCAAATGCTTTTGATATATGATTACATGATAAAATCATGACGTCTCCTTTCGTAAATTAACTCATTCGTTTTACTAGTATAATATAATCTTTCTAACGATTCAAGCAATTTCTTTGCATAAGAAAAGGAGCTTACGCCCCTTTATATCTCTTACCCGCTTTTATCAATGCCTCTATTTGTAAAAGTCCCCAGCCTTGCCGATTTTTAGACCAACCTAAATCTTTACTGCTATCTTTTAGACACAGCTTCATCTGTCCATTGCTTAAATTTGGACAAGCTTCACATAATAGAGCCATCGCACCGGAAACAATCGGTGTTGCCATAGAGGTCCCACTCTTTG
>CABUZU010000039.1 GCA_902496125.1 uncultured Lachnospiraceae bacterium | reverse complement strand
TGCTGGGAAACGGTCCTTTAATTCTTTCATAATACTTCCCGTAAATGCCCACATATTCATAGAAACTGGAGTATCTGCTGCTAGGTCTGTCCAAGTATCTCCACCATCTTCTGAATAGGCTGGACCATTTTCACCTTTTTTAATCATGGTTCTTTCTGTAATTTTTACAAGTCTGCCCTGTTCATCGGTTTCACAAACACCACGAGATACGGTTCCATTTTCTGTAAGTGTATTTTCTAAGATATAGCCTGCCATTGCATAGCTATACTGTTTATCATCTTCATGTTCCATTAAATAGTTATATAATACCTTAAAAGAACTTGTACCATAATAATCATCTGCATTAATAACAACAAATGGACGACCATCTACTAAGTTCGCTGCACAAAGAACGGCATGACCTGTTCCAAATGGCTTTACACGGTCCTTTGGCACTTCAAAACCTTTCGGAAGATTGGTAAGTTCTTGGAATGCATAGGAAACTTTAATGTATTTACTAATACGGTCTCCAATTGCATCTTTAAAATCTTGTAAATTTTCTTTCTTAATAATAAATATAACTTCTTCAAAGCCTGCTTTTTTTGCATCATAAATAGAAAAGTCCATAATAATATGTCCATCGTTATCCATTGGCTCAATCTGTTTCATTCCACCAAAACGGCTGCCCATTCCTGCTGCCATAATTACTAACACTGGTTTCTTCATAATTGTATCCTCCTACTAAAAAAGGTAAGAAGCTGTCTCCAGCCTCCTACCCTCTACTTGTCTCTGTAATGTCTAGAAACGCATTTTATCTTCAAAATAAGCCTTTAAGCCTTCAATTGGAATACGTACCTGTTCCATGGTATCTCTATCACGAACAGTTACTGCATTATCTTCTTGTGAATCAAAGTCATAAGTAACACAGAATGGAGTACCAATTTCATCCTGTCTTCTATAACGTTTACCAATATTTCCTCTATCGTCAAATTCACAGTTATAATATTTAGATAATTCGCTATAAATCTTAAGAGCACCTTCATTTAATTTCTTTGAAAGTGGTAAGATACCAATCTTAACAGGTGCAAGTGCTGGATGGAAATGCATAACGGTACGAGTATCTCCACCTTCTAATTCTTCTTCATCATAAGCACTGCAAAGGAAAGCTAAGGTTACACGGTCTGCACCAAGTGATGGTTCGATAACATATGGAATGTATTTTTCTTTCTTTTCATCATCAAAGTAAGACATATCTTCACCAGAAGTATTCTGATGCTGTGTTAAGTCATAGTCAGTTCTATCTGCAATACCCCATAATTCACCCCAACCAAATGGGAATAAGAATTCAAGGTCTGTTGTCGCTTTAGAATAGAAGCAAAGTTCTTCTGCGGAATGGTCACGAGCTCTCATTTCATCTGGTTTGATACCAAGTCCTTGTAACCAATCGATACAATACTGTTTCCAGTAAGCAAACCATTCTAAGTCTGTACCAGGTGCACAGAAGAATTCAAGTTCCATCTGTTCAAATTCACGAGTACGGAATGTAAAGTTACCTGGTGTAATTTCATTACGGAAAGATTTACCAATCTGACCAATACCAAATGGTAATTTTTTACGAGAAGTACGCTGTACGTTTTTAAAGTTTACGAAAATACCCTGTGCAGTTTCAGGACGAAGATATACAACATTCTTTGCATTTTCGGTAACACCCTGGAATGTTTTAAACATTAAGTTAAACTCACGAATTTCTGTAAAGTCATGTTTTCCACAAGAAGGACAACAAATATTGTTTTCGTTAATATAGTTTTCCATCTGTTCATGAGTCCATCCATCGATAGAACCATTTAATTCAATATTATTTTCAGCCATGTAGTCTTCAATTAATTTATCAGCACGAAAACGTTCATGACATCCTTTACAATCCATTAAAGGATCAGAGAAACCACCTAAGTGACCAGAAGCTACCCAAGTCTGTGGATTCATTAAAATTGCACAGTCAACACCTACATTGTAAGGACTTTCCTGTACAAATTTCTGCCACCAAGCTTTCTTTACATTATTTTTAAGTTCAACACCTAGGTTACCATAATCCCAAGTATTTGCTAAACCACCATAAATTTCAGAGCCTGGATATACAAAACCTCTTGATTTAGCTAATGCTACAATTTTTTCCATTGTCTTTTCCATGATTCTTTATCCTTTCTACTTTTCAAATATAATATACGCAGTTTCATTTTCAGAATCTACACTTATTTTCTCATCATTTACTGAAACGCCTGATGAATAATAAACAACATTTCCTTCACATTCTAATGCTATTTTTCCTTTGATTTTTATTACATAATCATTAGAATCTAATGCACTACCCTTTACCGTATTTCCCTGCATATTTTTAAATGTGCGACTTGTTATACCAGTTGTATCCCCTACTTTTGAAAAAGATAAATCAGACACTAAACCTTCATTTTCATTAAATTCCCTATAGGTATCTGCATCCTTATATGAAAGCATTAAGACTGCATTCTCTCCTTTTAGATCTAATGACTGAATAGATACTGGAAGAGAATCTCCTTCCTTATCTTCATCTAAGTACGCTCTACTGTCTCCTACTTGTTCGTTATTAAACTGAGAAACCTCTTGTTCTACATAAGAAGTTAAGTCTTCTAAGCTATAACTGTCTTTATCAAATTTCTCAATTGTTGCACCTACAATAGAGCCATCTTGTTTCATGTAAAATCCACTTTCAGAAGGATTATATTCCTTGCAATTGTTTAATAAAAAGAATGCTACCACTCCTATTACTGCAATTACAAGTAAAATCACAATTGGTATGATTACTTTTTTCTTTTTCATGACCTACTCCTATCTTTTTTGGATAATCGTTCTTATTCTACCTTTAATTGCTAAGATTTTCAAGCCCTATTTTAATTGCTCCATAATTTTTAGAGAAGCAAAGTCTTCTTCTACGACATGTTTTCGCAAATAAGTGACACTTTTTTCAAAATCCTTTAATGCTTCTTTTGTTAATGTAAATTGAAATAACTTGCCAATAGAGGTCTCTAATACAAATTGCCATGCATATAAAGCAGCATTACAAACTGGAACTTTGGGAGTAATTGTATATTCTCCATTAATTTGCATTAATTTAAGTTCAAATACAAATCGAATTAAATTTTTATCCATAACTCCCTTTTCTAATGCCTGATACGCTTTATAAAGTAAATTTAATGTATGTGGTTCATATAGATTTTCTTTTGCATAATATCCTGCAAATTCTGCTAGATAAGAGGCCATACAAACTAATTCTAAATCTTGTTTCAAATCTCTAAAGTAATTAATAACCTCTGCATTCTTTAATGTATAAGAATTTCTTCCCTCATAAAAATAAAAATCTGCAAAGACAAAAGGCGAGGTCACTGCAAGTAATGTGCTATTTTGTCTTCTTGCCCCCTTTGCAAAGGCGGAAATCTTTCCTCGCTCTTTTGTTAAAAATACAAGTCTTCTATCATACTCTCCAATTGGTTCACTTGATAAAACCATACCAGAAAGCTTTAATAAATCTGTTGGCATTATTGATTTTCCTTATAGCCATAATTGCGTAAATACGTATCGCTGTCACGCCATTCTTTACGCACTTTTACCCACAACTTTAGATTTACTTGACAACCAACTAATAATTCAATATCCACTCTCGCTTGAGAACCAATCTTTTTAAGCATGGTTCCACCTTTACCAATAACCATTCCTTTATGATTTTCTCTTTCGCAAATAATAGAAGCTTCAATATCGTATAGCCCGTCTTTTCTTTCTTTCATAATATCAGTTGTAACTGCAATTCCATGTGGAATTTCATCTCGAAGAAGACGAAGCGCTTTCTCACGAATAATTTCTGCTACAATTTGTCTCATTGGCTGGTCGGTTACCGTATCCTCATCATAATACATCGGTCCTTCTGGCAAAAGGCCTGCAATGGTTTTAATTAATAAATCCGTATTTTGGTCTTTTAATGCGGATACAGCAAGAATATCCTTAAATTTATAGAGCTTACTAAATGCTTCAATTGCTTTTTTTGCAACAGGCTTTTCTACTGTATCAATCTTATTAACTACTAAAATAACCGGTGTCTTTACTTTCTTTAATCGTTCTAAAATTGCTTGGTCTCCAGCTCCAATAAATTCGGAAGGCTCTACCAACCACAAAATTACATCGACTTCTTTTAAGGTATGCTCTGCAACGCTTACCATATATTCACCTAATTTATTTTTCGCTTTACAAATTCCTGGAGTATCAAGGAAAATAATCTGACATTCCTCATTCGTATAAACGGTTTGAATTCGGTTACGTGTGGTCTGTGGTTTATGAGAAGTAATTGCAATTTTTTGTCCAATTAAATGATTCATCAGTGTAGACTTTCCTACATTTGGACGACCAATTAAAGTTACAAATCCTGATTTGAACATTTATTTCTCCTTTGTCTTATCTTCATCTGCTAATAGCGATTTTACTTCCTTAAATAAATCACCATCTTCTATTACTTTTGCTTCATTTCCAATTGCACAAATTGCTCCCTGAGCTAAAATATTTTTAATATAAGGTGCTAATGCACGAATATCTTGTGGTGTTGCTTCTAAAATTTCTGTACGACCTTTTTGTATCTGTTCTAGGTTTGTTCGAATTAAATAAGCATTCAATGAACGTTCACCCCTCATTCTTGGAGTTAATGGTACATCACGATTACTAATCGTTCCAATAATATATTTGGTCATTTCTCTTTCATCTGCATCAAAGTGTTCCACATAATCTACGATTTTTTCATAGACTTCATTGGTTTGTTTTAAATGTGGGTCACGGAAGGAAACAAAATGACTTTCACCTGTTGGAGAAAAACCACTCATGCAACCATAAGCTCCACCCTTTACTCTTAAATTAATCCACAAATATTCATAATTTAGAATCAAGGATAAAATATTTAAAGTTCCTGTATATGGTAAATCTTCATCTCCTTTAAAGTTACCACATCTTGCAACAAATTGCACCTGAGAAGAAGTCTTAAATCCTTCATTTAACATTACTGGTACAAATCCATTCGGATTTTTTCGTTGAACAAAATAGTTCTTTGTAGCATCTGCTACCTTAAATTCATCAAATAAAGATAAGTTCTTTTCAAAAATCTCGATTCCCTTTGTATCTGCTGTATAGCTAATTAACATACGCTCCTTGCTAAAGAGCTTTTGCATTACGGATTCTAATTTCTGATACAGGCTTTCTTTTTGTTCTTCAAAATGATTGACAAATGGTAAAATAAACTGATATAAACGAATACCACCAGTACAATCATCATAATAAGCATCCTTGCTATAATAAGATGCCCCGCGAAGCGTTGCCATCACATGTCCTGAGGAAACCATTGTAATCTCTGCTTTTGACTTTAACTGGCAAAGAATTTCATAAATTCTCTTATCATCTCGAATCTTAGATTCTAATAACATTTCTTTTATGATACTTAACGCAAAGTTTACCTTTTCATATAAGAACTTTGCATTAATACGAAAGCATCCAATATATTCATCCTTTGCATTTCGATTTTCATAAGTTCCAACGCTTGCACCAATTCCACCAGTCTTTGAAAGAATTTCATCTAATAATTCTTGGTAGGTATAGTTTTTCGTATCTACACCTCCAATAATTGCTTTTAGTAAACCTAAGCATAAAATCTCTTCTTCATTTAAATCAGCACTGTCAAATAAAATATTTAAATATCCAATACCGGATGTATTGATTCTATGGTATAGAAGTTTAAATCCATTGACCTCTTTTTCTTCATTGTTAAAAGGTGTTGAAGTCTTTTTAATATCTTCTCTTGATAACATTGGAAGTAATTTGATTACTTCTTCGCTATCTGGTGTATCTTGATATTTTTTTAATGCCTTCGTATCTTCTACTAATTGAAGCAATTCTTCTTTACTTAAACTTTCTTTATAAGATTGTAATTTTAAAGCAAGTGCTTCTTCGTTCTTTTCAATTAATCCTTTTTCTGGCCTCATAGACATAAATACCTGATAAGGATTATCAATCAACCATTCTTTAATTAACTTCTCATAGTATCCAGTTGTCATCTGACCTCTTAAAAATTCAAATGCATCTTCATATTTCAAATACATAAATGGATTATTTTCATCATAGAGCCAACTTTCAAAGCTCTTAATTCCTTGTAACAATCCCTTTGGATAGCTACCGTAATCCGCTTCACGACATTTAAATTCATAAGCATTAATTCCAGCCTCTAAGCTACGTACAGGAAGCCCTTCTTCTACTACCTTTTCTAATGTTTCTTTTATTACTGCTTTAAATTCTTCTAAACGAGAAGGGTCTACTTCTCTTGCTGTAATTCCAAAGAATGGTTGTAAAATTCCTGATTCAAAACCACCTGTAATATCCTTTGCAAGTCCTGCATCTAAAATTGCTCTTCGAAGTGGAGCACCTGACGCTGAAACTAAGACATAGTCTAAGATTTCAAATGCCATACAAGTATTTTTATCAAGTGTATCTGAAACTACACTATTCCATGCAAAATAATTTTTCTCGGCAGGTTCATTTGCTAAAGCCGGATAAGTTCTTTCAACTGTTTGCACTTCATGAAACGGCATATGCTTTGGAATTGTAGAGTCAATTGTTGTCTCTTCATATTCACTTAAATAATTTTCATCAAGCCAAGCAAGCGTTTCTTCTTTATCCATATTTCCATAAAAATAGATATAACTATTCGAAGGATGGTAATACTTTTTATGAAATGCTAAAAATTCTTCATAAGAAAGCTCTGGAATATGCTCTGGAGCTCCACCAGATTCTACTCCATAAGTATTATTTGGAAATAGAGTCTGCATCATATAGGCGTCTAAATAAGTCTCAGGCGTTGAATAAACACCCTTCATCTCATTATATACCACTCCATTTACCTTTAACGGTGCATCTATATCTTCTAATTCATAATGCCATCCTTCTTGCATAAAAATTTTCTTGTTCGTATAAATATTTGGATGAAAAACAGCATCTAAATAGACATCGGTAAGATTTCTAAAATCCTTGTCATTACAACTTGCAATCGGATAAATGGTTTTATCTGAATAGGTCATTGCATTTAAAAACGTATTTAACGAACCCTTTACTAGTTCTACAAAAGGGTCCTTTAATGGAAATTTCTTCGAACCACATAAAACACTATGCTCTAAAATATGTGGAACACCAGTATCATCACTAGGTGGGGTTCGAAATCCAATTGTAAATACTTTATTTTCATCCTCGTTACTGACAAAGAAAATTTTTGCTCCACTCTTTTTATGCTTTAAAATTGAAGCATCTGAATTTAACTCCGGAATATACTCCTGTTTTATTAACTCATAACTGTTCATTTTTACTCTCCATCATTAGATTTTTTCTTGTATATGCAAAATAATAAATTGTTTCCATTCTTTTAATACAAGCTTTGGCATAGAAAGAAGAGGAACCTTTGCTGCAATCTCATGGATTTTCATTGAGGTTTCGCGTTTAAAATATTGAACATACTCATACGTATCAAGTTCTTGGGTAATTAGTCCAATCTTTGGGTCATTTGTAACCTCTTCATCCTTACCATACCAATCGGTTTTAATATAGGCTAAGCAGTTTTTAACCAAAGACCACTGTCCCATCGCCTTTGGAAAAAGTAACATCTGCTTTTTTCCAATCTTTTGTTCTTCTAAATAAGCTTTCAATTCTTTATTTATTTCTAATTCTGCATCATCATTGCTTGCAGCTGCCATTACCAAAATAGTCTTTGGATGCTTTTTTAAATATTCAATCGCTCGATCGCAACTGCGCTTTTCAAAATGATCTACGGTATTTACCATAACGATATAATTCAATTTTTCTTCTGGGTCTTTTAACGTATTTCCTTTTAAAATTGCCATTGTACAAATAGCAAGAAGAATGATTATTACTATCGTAAACCAAAAGCCTACTATTATTGACCGTGGAAGTGAAAACTTCCTATCCATTATGATTCTGCCCTCTTTCTTAGTATCTCATACTTGTTTGGAACAACATCTAGCTTTACATATAAAGGTTGTTTTGCATGAGGTGCACTTTCTTGAGTTCTTCCAAATTCATCAATAATTTCTAAAACCTTTGTTTCTACATTTTCACCATTCGGTTTTAAAATTTCAATGGTTTCTCCTACTGAGAATTTATTTTTTTGTTCTAAGAAAAATGTACCGTCTTCTCTTACATCTCCACAGATTCCTAGATAAATATAGGACTGCTGGTAGGTATTGTTATCATAAATCTGAGAACTTTCATCTGGCTTACCATAATAGAAACCTGTTGAGAAAGAACGAATCGTACATTTTGCGATTTCTTCTTTATACCAATCTAAATTTGCTTCATATACTGCAGGGTCTTTCTTATAGTCATCTAATGCCTTACGATAGGTTCTTGCAGTAACTGCCACATAAAGAGCTGCTTTCATACGTCCTTCAATCTTTAAGCTATCGACACCTGCATCAATTAAATCTGGTAAATGGTCTACCATACATAAATCTTTTGAATTGAAAATATAAGTACCTCTTTCATTTTCAAAAACTGGCAAATATTCTCCTGGTCTTTTTTCTTCCATTAATACATATTTCCAACGGCAAGGATGAGTACAAGCTCCTTGATTTGCATCTCTTCCTGTAAAATAATTGCTAAGTAAACAACGCCCCGAATAAGAAATACACATCGCACCATGAATAAAAGATTCAATCTCCATATCATCTGGAATATGCTCTCTAATTTCTTTAATTTCAGCAAGGCTTAATTCTCTACCTGTTACAACACGAGTTGCACCTAAATTCTTCCAGAATAAAAAGGTCTCATAATTGACGTTATTAGCCTGAGTACTAATATGAATATCAATTTCTGGAATTACTCTTTTTGCAATCATAAAGATTCCTGGGTCTGAAATTAATACAGCATCTGGCTTTAATTCTTTTAATTCTTTAAAATATTCTTCTGCCTGTACTAAGTCATCATTATGAGCCAAAATATTGGCTGTTACATAGACTTTTACTCCATGAGCATGAGCAAATTCTATTCCCTCTCTCATATCATCAATTGAAAAATTATGTGCTTTTGCTCGTAAGCTCATTACTTCGCCACCAATATATACTGCATCTGCACCATAGATTACTGCTGTCTTTAATAAATCTAAACTACCAGCTGGAATTAATAACTCTGGTAGATTTCTTCCTTCTTTACTCATATCTATCCTCCACTATATTTTCTTAACACTAATCGTTACGCCATCTCCCACTGGTAAAATAGAAGTCTCTAATTCTTCCATATGCTTTAACTGATATAAATACTCTCTCATACGACTGTGTATTGTTCGATTTCTCCTTGTCACGCCAAAACGTGATTCTAATAGTTCTCCATCTTGTAAGACATTATCGGAGATTAAAACTCCGTCTGTCTTTAATAATCTCATAATATTCGGTAAAAAATGAATATACTGCCCCTTAGCAGCATCCATAAATATAAAATCATAGGTGTCTTCTAATTCTTCTAATACAGAAGTTGCATCACCTTCAATTAACTTAATTACATCTGATTTGCCAGCTCGTTCAAAATTTCTTCTTGCAATCGGGATTCTCTTTTCATAATTTTCAATCGTGGTAATCTTACATCCTGCTGGCATTACTTCACTCATTAGAAGTGCTGAATATCCCACTGCTGTGCCTACCTCTAAAATATTTTCTGGTTTATACATACATATTAAAGTCTTTAACAAGCTTCCTGTCTCTAATCGAATAATTGGCACATAGTTTTTTATTGCTTCTTTTCTGATTTCTCCTAAAATCCCTGTCTGTTCTGGTTCTAACGAATGTAGATAATCTGTTAGACGTTCCTCTACTATCATCTATTTGTCTCCTCTCCTACTTGGGGACCATCATTTAATATTTGTAAAATTTCTTTACTTGACTTCGAGGTTGACAATTTATAAGTTCCATATTTTATCTTAAAATTATAAAAAATCTTTTGAGCCTCGAATACCGTTTTATCTTTGATAAGACCTACATTTTCTAAATTTCTTGCTATCGTGCCCAAACTATCACCTTGGCTTACTGTAAAAGTCACTTCATAGCCCTCTCCTTGAGAGATTGCTGGCGTATTAAAAATTCGATAACCTAAATCATACGCCTTTGCAACCAAGGATAAAAAAATGGTTGCCAATAAAAAAATCACAATAACCTTGACAATCATTTTACCAATGACTAGGAGCACATTTTTTGTTTCTTTTCCCATATATGATACCTACGCAAAATCGAAAGACAGGTAAGTAATTGGCTAAAAACCAATTACTTACCTGTAGTAAATCATCTAAATTTCCATTATAATTGGAAGAATCATTGGACTTCTCTTCATCTTCTTCCACAAGAAATCGCTTAAGCTATCACGAATAACCATCTTTAAGCGACTCCAATCAGTAATATTTCGACGCAAACATTCGTCTACTGCTTGAGCTACTACTTGACGGGCTTCCTCCATCAAATCTTCTGCTTCTCGAACATAAACAAATCCTCTTGAAACAATATCTGGTCCTGCTAGCAACTGACAACTGTGTTTTTCTAATGATAAAACGACAATTAAAATACCATTTTGAGATAAACTCTGTCTATCTCTTAAAACAATATTTCCTACATCTCCTACACCAAGTCCATCTACTAAAATCGAACCTGCATGTACATGAGAACTAACTGCTGCATCCTCTTGATTTAATTCAAGCACATCTCCAGATGAAAGAATAAAGATATTCTCCTTTGGAATTCCAAGGTTATTAGCAAGGTTTGCCTGTGCAAGCAAATGACGATATTCACCATGTACAGGAATTGAATATTTTGGATGAATCAATGAATATACTAATTTAATTTCTTCCTGGCAAGCATGTCCTGATACATGAGTATCTTGGAAAATAACCTTAGCACCCTTCATTGATAAATCATTAATAACCTTTGAAACTGCTTTTTCATTACCAGGAATTGGATTTGAACTTAAGATAATTGCATCTCCTGGTTTAATTGTTACCTTACGATGAATTCCTGATGCCATACGAGATAAGGCTGCCATAGATTCTCCTTGGCTACCCGTCGTAATTAATACTGTTTTTTCATCCGGATAATTCTTAAGATGGTCTAAATCAATTAATGTACCTTCTGGAATCTTAATATATCCCAATTCTGTTGCTACATTGATGATATTTACCATACTACGACCTTCTACTACTACTTTTCTGCCGTATTTATAAGCCGTATTAATAATTTGCTGTACTCTATCTACATTCGATGCAAATGTTGCTACAATAATACGATGTTTGACATTTTCTGCAAATAAATTATCAAACGTTCGTCCTACTGTACGCTCTGACATCGTAAATCCTTCTCTTGTCGCATTCGTACTATCGCACATAAGAGCAAGTACACCTTTTTTACCTAATTCTGCAAAACGTTGTAAATCAACTGGGTCACCATAAACAGGGGTATAGTCAATCTTAAAGTCACCCGTATGAACCACAATACCTACTGGGGAAAAGATTGCAAGTGCTGCTGCATCTGCAATACTGTGATTAGTACGAATAAATTCAACACGAAAACATCCCATATTAATGGACTGTCCATATTTTACAACTTTTTTCTTTACAGACTTTAACCAATTGTATTCCTTTAATTTACTCTCAATAATTCCAATTGTAAGTTTCGTTGCATAAATTGGCACGTTGATTTCACGAAGCACATAAGGTAAGGCTCCAATGTGGTCTTCATGTCCATGAGTAATAAAAAATCCTTTTACTTTCTCGATATTATCCTTCAAATAGGAAATATCTGGAATAACTAAATCAATTCCTAACATATCATCACTAGGAAAAGAAAGTCCGCAATCTACTACTATAATACTATCTCCGTATTCAAATGCGGTAATATTCATTCCAATCTGCTCTAATCCCCCTAGTGGAATGATACGCAATTTCTCCTTCTTCTCGCTTTTCAAAAAAATACCTCCAATTTTCGTTCATTTTACTTGCATGCATGTTGGATTTCTTGTGGTATACACCACTGTGATTAGACAATCTCTATTTCATCGTCTAAAAGTTCTTCAAAAATCTCAAATACTACTTCGATTTCCTTCTCATCTTCTACAAATTCATAAATTGCTTCATTTGAATCTGAATCCGATAAATCTTTTAATATATAACAGTCACCATCACCATCTTCTACATCAGATGCTAATAAATAGTTCACTCCATTAATCTTTGTGGTTTCAACTGCAAATAATTCAATCTCTTCTCCATCTATTGAAGTTAAATATATTTTATCCATTCAGGTCCTCCTGATTCTTTTCTTTATTAAATGCCCAAAAATCTAAATACCCTTGAAGAATTAACGTTGCCGCAATCTGGTCTACATAATCTTTACGGTTTTCACGACGCACTCCGGTCTCCATCATGATTTTATCAGCAGCTACAGTTGTCAGTCTTTCATCCCAAAGTATGACTGGTAAATTTGTTCTTCTTTCTAGAGTTTGCTTAAATTCTTCCGTAGCCTGCACTCTAGGACCTAACGTATCATTCATATTCTTTGGATATCCCAGTACGATTTTCTCAACACCATATTCCAAGACTAAAGCATCAATTCTTGCTAGGGTTTTACGAAGCTTATTTTCATGTGTACGTCGTATAATCTCTACTCCCTGTGCTGTAATTCCTAAAGGGTCAGAAATTGCCACCCCAACTGTCTTTGAACCATAATCTAATCCTAAAATACGCATATCTTATCCTTTCAACTTATGGTCAATATAATATTTCATAAGTTCTTCCATTATTTCGTCTCGCTCAACTTTCATAATTGTATTTCTAGCTCCATTATGACTAGTAATATAAGTAGGGTCACCAGACATAATATAACCTACGATTTGGTTTAATGGATCATATCCTTTCTCAGTAAGTGCAACATACACTGTTTCTAGCACTTCACTTACTGGAAGTTTTTTCTCCTGCACAGCAGAAAAATATTGAGTTTTATTTAAATCATTCATTCTTTTACACATCCTTTTCTTAGATTTCCGAACTTACACGCAGTTCTATCATAATACATTTTAGCGTATTCGGCAAGACTTTTTATTTAAAACAATCATAATCTTCATCTAGTTATTAAAAATTTATAAAAAAATATTGAATTTTTTGTAACATCATGTTATGCTTGTAATTGTTGTTTTAAAATACAAAACTCAAGAGAATCTCCTCAAAATCTAATAAACATGGAGGAGTGCCGAAGGTGTACGCAGTATAATGATGTTATGCTGTTAATCTCTCAGGCAAAAGGACGGAGGGAAAGAACTTATGTTTAAACAAATTAACGATTTCATCACATGGCTCGATGAAGCAGTCTGGGGACTACCCCTAATTATTCTAATCCTACTTACTGGGATTCTACTTACAACTCTTTTAAAATTCCTACAGGTAAAACATCTAGGAAAAGCCCTAAAATTTATGATTTTAAATGAAGAAGAAGGGCATGGTGAAGTAACAAGCTTTGGTGCTCTATGTACTGCACTTTCTGCAACCATTGGTACTGGTAACATTGTTGGTGTTGCTACTGCACTTTCTGCTGGTGGACCCGGTGCTCTATTTTGGATGATTGTTGCTGCATTTTTT
This sequence comes from uncultured Lachnospiraceae bacterium, assembly GCA_902496125.1. Classification (GTDB taxonomy): domain Bacteria; phylum Bacillota; class Clostridia; order Lachnospirales; family Lachnospiraceae; genus TWA4. The sequence continues at coordinate 2,276 of CABUZU010000039.1, read as the reverse complement.
GGAATGGCAACGAAATATGCAGAAGGCTTACTCGCAATTAAATATCGTACAATCGATGAAGAAGGGCATGTACTTGGCGGACCATTCTACTACATAGAAAATGGTATGGGTAAGAAATGGAAATGGCTTGCTAAACTTTTTGCATTCTTTGGAGCTTGCGTAGGTTTATTTGGTATTGGTACTTTTACTCAGGTAAATGGTATCACATCTGCAATTAAAAATTTCTTTGACCCTGATATGGTTAATACGGTTTCCATTTTAGGAAATACTTATTCATGGTCAACGGTTATTTCTTGTTTAATTTTAACTGTATGTGTAGGACTTGTTGTTATCGGTGGAATACAGCGTATTTCTAAAGTATCTCAAGTTGTTGTTCCATTTATGGCAGTTTTATATGTCGGACTAGCCCTTATCATCATGATTACAAATATTACTGCAATTCCAGCAGCAATTGTAACTATTGTAAAATCTGCATTTACAGGCAGTGCTCTTGCCGGTGGTGCAATGGGTAGTATGGTTGTTGCAATGCAAAAAGGTATTGCAAGAGGTATCTTCTCAAATGAAGCTGGTCTTGGTAGTGCACCAATCGCCGCTGCTGCTGCACAAACGAAAGAACCTGTTCGTCAAGGTCTTGTATCTATGACCGGTACCTTCATTGATACCATCGTTATCTGTACAATGACTGGTTTATCCATTGTTATTACTGGAACATGGAATACTGGATTAGAAGGCGTTGCAATTACAACAGCTGCTTTCCAAAAAGGACTTCCATTCCCATCAACGGTTGCATCCTTTTCATTAATGCTTTGCTTAGTATTCTTTGCTTTTACAACAATTCTTGGCTGGGATTACTATGGTGAAAGATGTTTAGAATATTTATTTAATAGAAATAAAACGGCTGTAAAAACCTACCGTTGGTTATATATCTTATGTGTATTTATTGGACCTTATATGACAGTAGCTGCTGTATGGAATATCGCAGATATCTTTAATGCGTTAATGGCTCTGCCAAACTTAGTTGCTCTTTTAGCATTAAGTGGTGTGATAAAGAAAGAAACCGAAGACTATTTTACAAGGATGAAAAAAGGGGCATAAACCCCTTTTTTTATCATCTAAGAATATCATCATTTAAGAACTCATGAACTTCTAACATTAATAGCTCATTTTTCGTATAATTCTTTGTCGCACATTTCACATACTCTTTGGTATATCCAACCATCCACTCTTCTTCGTTAATGGTTACGATTTCTTCTGATAAAATCTGTACTTCTTTTCCTAAATAATAAGCACGAAATTCCTTTGATAGCTCCTTTGCTACACTCATTAATTGATGGCTTCTTTCAGATTTTATATTTTCTGGAACTTGATTTGGCATCTTATCTGCCTTTGTTCCCTTTCTTCTTGAATATTTAAATACATGAATCTCATAAAATCCTACTTTTTTAGCAAATGACAAGCTTGTTTTAAATTCTTCATCTGTCTCTCCTGGAAATCCCACAATAATATCCGTCGTAATTGCTGGATGCGAAAAATACTTTCGAATTAACTGACATTTTTCATAGTATTCCTCTGATGTGTAATGTCTATTCATTCGTTTTAAAACGCTATCACAACCACTTTGTAAAGATAGATGAAAATGTGGACAAAATTCCTTACAAGAAGCTAATTTCTTTATAAATTCTTCTGTAATAACATTGGGTTCTAAAGAACCTAAGCGGATTCTTTCAATTCTATCAATAGCTGCAAGTTCTAATACTAAATCATCTAAATCCTTAAATGAGCTTAAATGAATTCCGGTTAAAACAACTTCTTTATATCCAGAAACTGCTAAATTTTTTACTTCTTCAATAACCTCTTCTTTTTTACGACTTCTTGCTCTTCCTCTTGCATAAGGAATAATGCAATAACTACAAAATTGATTACAACCATCTTGGATTTTAAGAAAAGCTCTTGTGTGTTCTGCTGTCTTTTTTATTTGCATTGGTTCAAATTCTTTCGTTTTTGAAATATCTACTACAGCTTCTTTTCTATCACCCTTATAGTCTTCAATCATCTCAATTAACTGATTTTTTTGATTATTTCCAATGATAATGTCGACACTTCCATCTTCTCTTAACTTATCAGCAAAGGCTTGTACATAGCATCCTGCTGCTACAATAATGGCATTGGAATTTTTCTTTTTTGCACGATGTAACATCTGTTTAGACTTATGGTCTGCAACGTTTGTCACTGTACATGTATTGATAACATAAACATCGGCTTCTTCTTGAAATGGT
>CABUZU010000038.1 GCA_902496125.1 uncultured Lachnospiraceae bacterium | reverse complement strand
CGTTCCTATTGGACGAACTTATTTAAAGCAAGTCCAGCAACAGTTAATTTCTTTAATGCAAGAAAAGAGGTCCTTATAATGATTGAAACTTTTTCTAAATGCTTCGCTAATTATTTAGTTACAAATGGTGCAGACTCTGCAAAAGAAAATATCTATGCTTACGGTATGGAATGTTTTTTAAATGAAATTATTTCTGATTTTTTACTTTTATTTTTGGGAATCTTATTTAATAGGATATTTTATATAATTGTATGGTGTATTAGTTTTACAATTATTCGTATCTTTTTAGGAGGATTTCATGCATCTACTCATGCACGCTGTATTTTAATTGGAACAATTATTGGAATATGTAGTTTTTACATAAATCCTATTTGGAATTATCCATGGATTTTTATTTTAATTTTTATTTATACATTAATTCTTGCTATTTTTTATGCTCCTATCATACACAAAAATCATCCTGTATCTCAAAAAAAGAAAGTCAAAGCTAAAAAGAAAGCGATCTTTTTTATTATATTAGAAAGCTGTCTTGTATTTTTACTATATCCTTATCATAAAGAACTCGCCTCATTCATTATGACAGGATTTTTAACAGCTTCATTCATGGCCTCGTTAGCTATCACAAATCATAAAACAAGCCGTGTACTATACACCTAATGTATAGCACACAGCTTTTTCCTTACAAAACTTAAGCCTATGTCATATTAATATAAATCTAGACTTATTTATTTTTGTTCTCTCCTAGTTAATTTTAATTTTTTCTGTCTCAATAATAAACTTCACGCTACCTTTTTTACCATCAGCGATTCCGCCAAAGTTTTTATAATTTTTATCAATCTTTTGCAATGCTTTCACTCTTACAATGACATCCTTTAAATCATCTCCTGCTAGATCGCTAAGCTTATCAATTCCTTTTTCATCAAAGGTATCCACTCCATCTTTTAACGACTTCATTCCTTTTACGAGCTTCTTCATTCCATCTTCCAGAGAACTTCCTGCTGTTTTTAACTTACTTGCACCAGCATTTAACGTCTTAGAACCACTGTAGACCTTTGAAATGCCACTGTTAAAGCTTTCGATTCCACTTGTTAGCTGTTTACTTCCTATCACTAATTGGTCTAGTCCAGCACTGCTGCTAGAAGAACCTAGCGAACTTGCTACTTTTTTATAAATTGCTTGCTTTTCCTTCTCACTTAATGAGGTATCCGAAAGTGCCTCTTCCAATGCCGTGCTTACTTGCTTTTCTAAGTTTTCACTACTCGAAGCTACTTGTTCTAACCCTTTTTGTAAGGATTTTGCTCCTGATAATAATGAAGCTTTATTACTATCTAATTGACCCAACCCACTTTGCAGGGAGGCAATGCCACTAGTTAGTGAATCAACGCCGTCTACATATTGTCCCATATACTTTTGCATGGACTCCATTCCTTCTAATAGACTGTCCGCTCCATCTGCTAGCTTATTTATAGCATCCTTTAGTTTCTTCATTGAATCTGTTAAATCATCTACGTCTTCTAAATCCTTTACATCTAAATCAGCAAATAATCTTGGTGATGCAACCGTTGCTGTAAAATCTAGCGAAAAGTCTTCCACATCTGCACTAACTTCTACATAACTTGGAATCTTTACATCCTTTGTCGGTTCATAATCGGCTAGCTTTAAACTGTCCTTTAAACCTGGAAAGGCATATCCTACTACAATATTTTCTCCACCCATGTTTAATACCTTGCCATTTTTAACTTTGACATTGGAAAACACATCTTCGGATAAATACATCATACTAATTACGGTAAATGGAACTTTCGCTCTAATTTCTTTACCGTTTACTTTCACAGTTTCTTTCGTATTATTTTTATAATCAAATCGAATCTTTACCTTACCACTTTTTCCTGCAAGATTCTTTGGTGTAATCTTCTTGCCATCTAAATAATAGGTAATTTTTACACGAATAGGTGGTTCCTCTGTCGTAGTCCCCTTATACTCAATGTCTTCTCCATTGTTTTGCCAAATAAGAGTTCCATCTTCTGCCTTTGTAAATTCTTCATCGCCTTTGGTATTTTTAATATCCTCTAAAATTGAAGAATCGACAATATCCTTGCCATCTTTACTGGCTTTTAAAATTTCTTCTACCGTAACTTCCTTTTTATTTCCATTCGCATCGGTTTTTACATAGACGGTTTCTGCCTTATCTACGGTTAATGAGGAAGTCGTCTTTTTTACCTTCTCTTTTTCAACACTTTCTGCTTGTGTCGTTGCCGTTGTTTCTTCTTTTTTCGAATCCGAAGCACAACCACCTAAAATCAATACTACACTCAAGATCAATGCAATATATCGAAATTGTTTTTTCATGTTATCTCCTTACTCTACATTCTTTAATGCCTCATCCATTGGCACTTTTTGAATTTTACGATATTCTAAAATTGCAACGAATGCATAGGATGCTACACCCATTACAAACATTTCAACAAATATTTTTGGGTCTACATAAAATGGAATCCATCCCGATATCATTTGTACCATTACAATCTTAAAAATTCCTAGTATCAAAAAATATTCAATCGGATAACTAATTAATAAAAATAATACAACCATGATTGAGGTTGAAATAATATAAAGCTTACTAATTTCTAAATTTGAATATCCTAAAATCTTAGCCATCGAAATAGACTGTGCATTCTTTTCAATAATAATCTTAGATAACAAATAGACTAATACTAAAAAGATACCAATTGCAAATCCATTTACAAGCGACATCATTCCACCCATCGATACGGTAAGCTGTCTAGAAATCTTTGTTAATGAATCTAAATCAATAACCGAGCTTATGTATTTTTCATCAATATCCGTAATCTTCGTATTCGAAAGATATCCGCAAAAATAATCGTCACCTAAATCAAAAATTTGATTTAAACGTTCTTGTCCTAAAAATACTGCAAGTGCTCCTTCATAGTCATAGATTCCATCAACCGTAAAATCATAGGTATCATTTTCGTATTCTTCTTTTAATGTAATCTTATCTCCAACCTTTAATCCGTATTTATCTGCATAGGCTAAAGATATATAGGTTTTCATGGTATCAAATTTTATATATTTACTGTTATCTTGTAGACCGTAAAGCAAAACTTCTTCACTTGGAATTCCATCTCCTAAAGTCTTTAGCGAATACGCACTAAATTTTTCTGCGTCTTCATTATCGGTTTCGACCTGTGATTGAAAATATGCCATAGAAAGTAGACTTTCTAGCTTACGATTTTCATTCATTGCACTAAGAGGTACTTGAAGCATATATTGGTAATTACAAAGTAGATTCTTCTCCATTTCAGCCTGATAGTGGTCTAAAATACTTGGAAAGACCAATCCAAATATCAACAATAAATTGGCAAATAGGATTCCAATTAGTAGCATGATATAGTTACTAGCATTTTGAAAAACTACTCTTAGACGAAATCTAGTAAAGAATGGAATTTTACTACTTAGTGGAAAGGCGTATTTTTGCTTTTTCTTCGTTAAATCACGACGTAAAAACTTAAGTGGTGAAAGCTTCATCGTCTTTGCTAATACCAATGTATTAATCGCTGCCATTAAAAGAACTGGAATTACTGTCGTTAAAAGAAAGGCTTCCCCATTCCAAATCGTAACATAAGTTGGCAGACTATAACTTCCATAATACATGCCGGCACATACATCCTTTAACACGGTATAACCGATGATATTTCCCACTAATGCACTAAACAATGTGACAATCATCGGCATCGTCATATAGTGTATGATTAATTCTTTCTTTGTATATCCCGATGCACGAAGTGTTCCAATCACATTTGCTTCCTTATGAATCGTATTACTCGTTGTAATACTAAAGACAAACGCCATAATTGCAATGACGATATAAAGCAAAGCAACCATCATTGCCTTATCACTTCCCATATCTTCACCGGTAAACTTAATTGCTTGATTTAAATACCTTGGAACATATTCTTCTAGGCTTACTTCTTCATTCAATACCTGCATCAAATCTTCTGATACTTCTTTTTCTTCTTTCGTTGTCGTTGGTTCTTCATTATATTTCCATGCATAGCAATGAATCAGTTCTTCTTCTTTATAAGTATCAAAAAAAGTCTGAGTAACAACTGCAACGCCAAATTTAACCGAATCAAACATCGAATCGCTATTATTGGCAAACAGACTGCTGTAATCGGATAATGCAACAAGCCCCGTTACCGTAAAAGAATGCGTGTCACTGCCAATCTTATCTCCTACTTCGATTTCATTGTTTACCGCATACATTCTGTCAATTGCAATTTCATTCTTCTTCGTTGGCATCTTTCCTTGCATCAAACAAACCTTATTTATCGTTGTTCGCTCTGGAAAGATACGAAGGGTACTTCCATTTTTTAATTTTTCTTCTACATAGGATAAATCATAAATTTTAACATTCTCTTCTTCAATGGTCTTTTTTTGAGCCTTGTTCATTTGATTTGTTGTCTTAAAATGACCATTTTCAATATTGTATTTTGTAAAGCTTTCATTATAAGCAGTAATCATACTTCCATCGGCAACTAAAAATCCTGAGACAAATCCAATCGTTGTCATTAATAAAAGAAAAATTACAAAGTATTTACCGACTTCACTTTTTAATTCACGAATTAAACGCTTTCTAAGTGGATTTTTCATAACTCCCCCTTACCACTCTAATTTTTCTGCTGGTATTTTATAATCATTGGTATAATCTTCTCGGATTCTACCGTCTCTCATCTTCACAACTCGATCTGCCATATCCTTAATCGCATCGTTATGCGTAACCATTACAATCGTATTTCCATACTTTTTGTTTACCGTTTCTATTAGCTTAAGGATTTCCTTCGAGGTCTGATAGTCTAGGGCTCCCGTTGGTTCATCACACAATAAAATATCCGGATTTTTTACAATCGCCCTTCCGATTGCCGTTCGTTGCTGTTGTCCACCGGATAACTGATTCGGAAGTTTATTTCTATGCTCATAAAGACCTAGCGTATGTAATAACTCATCCACATCTAATGGTTTCTCACTAAGGTATGCTCCAACTTCGATATTTTCACGAACCGTTAGATTCGGAATTAGATTATACATCTGAAAAATATATCCTAAATGCTTTCTGCGATAAAGTGTAAGCGTCTTCTCATTCATATCTGCGATTTTTTCACCTTCTATTAAAATATCTCCACTGTCGGCACTGTCAATTCCACCAATGATATTTAAAAGTGTGGACTTTCCTGAACCAGAAGGACCTAATAATACACAGATTTCACTCTTTTTCACTATTAACTCAATGCCTTTTAACACTTCAATACGATTATCACCTTCGCCAAATGATTTTTTCAAATTTTTAATTTGCAAAAACATTTTCCGTTTCCCCTTACATATATTAGTTATTTCTAACTCATTATGCCACTAAACACTTAAAAAGTCAAGAAAGAGGATTGCCAAACGACAATCCCCTCTTTTTACTTCCCTTCATTTTTTCGAAGGTCCTTTATAAAATTAATGCACATTCCAATCAAGATAAACAGATACGGAAAAGCTATGACAATTGCTATCGTCTGTACCGTCGTTACCCCTCCAGATAAAATCAATGCAAAGGCTAAAATCGCCATCAAAATACCCCAAAAGATTTTCTTCTTATTCGAAGGCTCTAGTTCTCCATTTGATGTTAACATCGCTAAAACAAAGGTAGCTGAATCCGATGAGGTAACAAAGAATGTAACTAATAAAACAATGGCAATAACTAATAAAATCATTCCAGATTGATATTCTCCAAAGATGATAAATAAAGCCGTCTGTGGAGAAGCTGCCATCTCGATTAATTGTTCAGTAGAAAAATGGTCTACAACATTAAATGCCACTCCACTAAAAACGGAAAACCATAAGATGGATAAAAGTGTCGGTACAATCATAACACCTAGAACAAATTCTCTTATTGTTCGTCCTTTTGAAATACGTGCAATAAAAATTCCTACAAATGGTGCCCAGGATAGCCACCAAGCCCAATAGAAGATTCTCCAATCTTGAATCCATCTTCCATCTCCATTCGAAGTAAGACGAAGACTGTCTGGAATAAAGTTTACAATATAATCACCCACTCCTTTAACCATATTCGATACAATATCAAGGCTAGGTCCCACGATAAAGGCAACCACCATTAACAGTCCACACAGTATTAAATTAAAATTCGAAAGCAGTTTTACACCCTTTGAAACACCCGTTACGGCACTGGTTAAATAGCAAATACAAATTATAACAATGACAATGATATAAGTCTTATTATTCTCTGGAACCTTAAATAAATATTGAAGTCCTGCACAAATTTGAAGGCAACCTACTCCAAATGAAGTAGCTACTCCAATTACAGTAAGAAGGGTTGTAAAAATATCAATTACAATTCCAATCGGATTAGAAGAAGCATTTTCTCCAAGCAATGAAGTAAATAGATTACTTACTAAAAACTTCTTCTTACGTCTAAATCTTATGTAGGCTAAACTAAATCCCATAATCGCGTAACATGCCCAAGGGTGAAGTCCCCAATGCATAAAGCATGAACGAATAGAAAAACTCATCGACTCTGTACTCTCTGGCGTTATTCCATTCATCGGGTCAATATAATGAGAAAGTGGCTCTGCAATTCCCCAAAATACTAAACCAACGCCCATTCCTGCTGCAAAAAGCATCGCAAACCAAGATACTAAGCTATATTCTGGTCTATCGTCATCGTCACCCAAACGAACCTTTCCATATTTACTAAATGCTAGTACAAACGAAAATACGACAAAAAATAGCATCGTAATTAAATATAGCCATGAAAAATTCGATTTTAGACCTTTCATTAAAGTATTTGCAACCTTTGTAAAAGAATCATTGCCAATAATTCCCCACAGTGCAATTGCAAGTGTAATAACTGCAGAACCAATAAATACTTTATTTTCACTTTTCAATACAAAAACCCCCTCTACTGTTTGTATTTTAGTCCTAAAAACAAGTTAACTTTTGCTTAATTTTTCCTTTCTCTTCTTTAGAATCAATGCTGCAACAATACCAAGTGCTGCCCAAACAACCAGCCAAATATACATCATATTAAATCCCAAGGCTACATTTCCAATACTTTCTCCATAAGCAATAAAGCGACTAATAATCGGGCTTACAAAAAAGTCTGGGGTTAAGCCAATTAATGAAATAATACCCGTTGCTAATCCGGTTTGTGCAACTGGAATTCCTGCATCTCCTAAAATAGACCAATAAGTTGCTTTAATAACATTTACTAAATAAGAGATAACAATCGTTACACATGCACAAATAAGGGTGATATGACTAAGACCCATTGTTGCAATACTTGTAATAATGATACCAGCATAGACAAGCATCAAACCAAATCCTCTTGATTTAAACTTATCCATAATAATTCCACCTGACACTCCCGCAACAAAAACAATGACGTAACTTCGAATAATCGAAAGTGTACTCGATACACTTGGTGAAAGTTGTAACACTCGTGTACAATAAGTTCCTACATAGCCATTTACCGTATTCCATAGACAATAACCACACATAATAACAAAAATACAAATCCAAGTCGAAGAATTGCCAAGCATCTTAAACATACCTACAATTACATTTTCTTGTTTTGGTGATTCCTCTCCTTCATTATTTTTATCAAAATCTGGTACTAATACGATAACTGCAATCATTAATAAGAAAAACACTGCCGCATTGATTAAAATCATTACTCGAAAACCAACGACATTGCTTGCAAACATTCCTAATGCTCCTAAGCAGATAAAAGCAACTACAGTCTGTGCTACTCCTCTAAGCCCTTCACTAATACCATAAAGTCTACTCTGCTCATCTTCGGAACCAAGCTTACGAACAGCTTTTAGATATGGCGACCAGAATGTCCATACGCTAAATACACCATACAGTGCATGAATTACTAAATACATCGTATAACCTGGATAAAATGAATACCATACAGTTACGAGTCCCATTCCTAAACTGGAAAGGATTAACATCTTTTTCGTATTAAATTTCTCAGCTATGATACCTGTTGGAATATATCCAAGTACATTAAATAATCCATAAACAAAACCAATACTACCAATCTGAATATCGGTAAGGTTTAATGCATCCTTCATCTGGTCGTAAAAAGAAAAACGAAAGAATGGTGCCAAATAAACAAGCCCTGCAATGAGACTTAAGATTACTAAGATAAGTGTTTTATTTCTATTCTTCATAATTATCCCTCTCTAAGATAACAATAGTAACCATATCGCAGACTACTATTGTTTGTCCATCTTGTTTCATCCGGCATTCAATTCTGTTTTATTATACCTTAATATGTATATTTTGTCAATTCAAACAAGGTAATATGTGTATTGTTGTACAAATTGCATAATTTTCTCGCAATAATTCACTTTAGGAATTATTTGATATTTTTTATTTTTTAGGTTGACAATGTTAACTTAATAGTGTATGATTATGTCAACAAATCAAATACCGGTATTCAACTCAAATAGATAACATTATTTTATTTTTAGAGGTTTAAAAGGAGGATTCTTATGCAAAGATATCAATTAATTTCACAGAGCGAACTGGAGCAAATCCACGAAAATTCATTAAAAATCATGGAAAACATCGGTGTACTTATGACTTACGAACCAGCTAGAGAAGTATTGGCAAAGCACGGAGCAATTCTAGATGGTAACGTTGTTAAGTTTCCAAGAAAGCTAGTTGAAGAAGCAATTAAGTTAGCACCGTCATCTTACACTCTTTATGCTAGAAATCCAAAGTACAATGTAGAGATTAACTGTGAGAAAACCAATTATGTAGGCCCTTATGGATCACCATTTGTTACTGATTTGGATAAAGGACGTAGAAGTGGTTTATTAGAAGACTTTATCAACATCGTAAAAATTTGTGATAAATTAGAAAACATCGATATCCAGAGCCATATTTCTTGTGAACCTACCGACGTTCCAGTTGATAAGAGACCAAACGTTATGGTTTATAATACCATGAAATACAGTGAAAAACCTTTAATGGGTAGTATCTATGGATATGAAAATGCTAGACAGAGTATTGAACTTGCATCCATTCCTTTTGGTGGACTTGATGCAATTAAAGAAAAGCCAGTTATTGCATCTATCCCTTGTACTTTAACTCCACTTAGCTATGACGACAAACAGCTTGGTGCAATTATGGCTTATGCTGAATTTGGTCAGCCTCAGTTAATTAACTCACTATCTATCGCTGGTATGACTGCTCCTGCTACCTTACCAGGACTTGTATCTGTACAAAACGCAGAAGTATTAGCTGGTATCGTTTTAGCTCAGTGTGTAAACCCTGGAACTCCTGTTGTTTACTCTGCTTCTGGTTCTAACGCAGAAATGAGTAGCGGTGTTCTTTCCATTGGTTCTCCAGAAGATGCCGTTGTTTCCTTATTAAATGGTCAGCTATGTAAGTATTATCAGATTCCTTGCCGTATTAGTGGTGCTCTATCCGACTCTAAGTTAATGGATAGTCAAGCTGCTTATGAATCTGCTATTACTTTAATGATGGCTCAGATGGCCGGTGGTAACTTCATCTTACACAGTGCTGGTATTATTGAATCTTATAACACAACTTCTTATGAAAAATTAATCGTTGATAACGAAATCATTGGTTTCATTAAGAGAATTGCACAAGGCGAAAAGATTGATGAAAACTCATTAGCTTATGAAGCAATCGAAGAAACAGGACCACAGGGTACTTTCTTAATTCATGAACACACTGTTGAAAACTTCAGAGAAGAATTCTACAGACCTACACTCAGTGACCGCTTACCTTACGAACAGTGGAAGGCAAACGGAGCAGAACCTGCTGAAGTTCGTGCAAATAAGAAATGGAAAGAAATCCTTGCATCTTATGAAGGCTCTACATTAACTAGTGAAGTAGATGCTCAGATGAAGAAATACTTAGAAACTCATTAATCATTTTACATCCTAATCAGACCCCCTCCATTGGAGATACAAAAAATGCATAGCAGTTAACGCTGTTATGCATTTTTTTATTGCAAAATCAAAACACTATTGCTATACTAGGGGTATGAAAAAAACAACGAATTGGGGAGAAACATTATGGCAGGCAACAAAAAAATGGAACTCGTTCGTAATACCTACGAGCTACTAAAGACGACTAGTCCAAATGACATCAAAATCCGAACAATTGCAGCAAATAGCAATTGCACTACTACCACCGTCTATAAGCATTTCGATGATTTGAATCATTTAATTTTATTTTCTTCAATTAAATTCCTAGAAGACTATATTATTGAATTACAAAATATCACAAATGAAAATATGAACCCTCTTGATATGCTAGAGGCGATGTGGGATTCCTTTGCAAAATATGCATTTGAAAATGTCGATGTCTTTGATTTATTATTCTGGGGGGATCATAAAGAACAGCTTGGTGATATTATCTATGAATATTATCAGCTCTTTCCAAACGAATGGCAACATTTCAACGGGCTATTTACCAGTGTATTCTTTAACGACAATTTAAAAGAACGTAATTTAACCATCGTTCGAAGAAATGCCGTTGTCGGATACTTCGACAGTGATGAAGTCGAAATGATTAATACCATTGAAATCAACTTATTTCATGGAATGCTTATGGATTATAAAGATACTTACAGAAATCCTGGCGTGCCAGAACAAGCAAGACAGAGTTTTATGAATATTTTAAAAACCATTCATAAACATTTTCGATTAAAGTAAAAAGTGGGCTGTTACTTTTTGTAGCAGTCCGATTATAAATTATTTTTCAAAAACAACTCTACATATTTTTGTGCATTTGTATTCTTTAAATAAACAATATTAAATTCATGCTCTAAATTGATATCTTCAACTTGAAAAGTACCAAATCGTTCATCTCCATCTACTACCGATTGATACAAAAGACTAATTCCTACGCCTTCTAAAACAAGCTCTCGAATTAATTTAAAACTACTAATATCAATCACTCTACGAAAATCTTGAACATCATAGCCTTGCATTCTTAGTTCATGTTCTAAAATATCCCTAGTACCCGAACCTACTTCACGTACAATAATCGTTTCATTTAAGAGCTCTTGAATGGATACTTTTTTTCCACAAAAATGATGATTTTTTGAACAAATTCCGACAAAGGATTCCTTGCGAAGTAGCTGGTATTCATATTTTTGTTTCGAGAACAATCCCTCAATTAAAGCGAAATCAATCTGAGATGAATCTAATAATCGCAATAAATGCTCCGTATTATCCACTAATAATGATAAATTGTGATTAGGGTCTTCTAGATATTTTAAAATATAATTTCCAATTACATAGTCTCCAATTGTTTTAGTCGCTCCAATTCGAATAAAAATCTCTTGTTTTCCACTTAACGCTTTTTTTATTTCTTCATAATTGTGTTGTAGACTTTGCGCATAGGCTTCTAAGATTTGGCAATCTTTTGTTTTTTGTAATCTTTTTCCATCATAAACAAACAACTTCGTATTATACATTCTTTCTAATGACTGAATTTGCTTTGTTACCGCTGGCTGTGTCAAATGCAACTCTTCAGAAGTCATTCGATAATTCATTAAACGACATAGTACTAAAAAAGTCTGTAATTTACTATCCACACTTACCCCTCTTCATAACTTTTTTTTATTAAATCATTCCAAATGATTACTTTATTTTATTGTATAATAGATGTATAATCAAAACAAGTATTAAATATAAATTTTAGGGGGATTATTTTATGTCTACAGAACAGAAAAAATGCACAATTAGTGCTGATGAAATCAAACGCGTAAAACTTCTTGGATTTTTGCAACATAAAGGAACTAATAAATTTAACGCTCGGGTAATCACAAGAAATGGCCGTGTTACTAGCGAAGAAGTTGAGGCTCTTTCTAACGCAGCAAAACTTTACGGTGATGGTCATCTAATGCTTACTACTCGTCTATCTTTTGAAGTATCTGGTATTGACTATGAAAACATTGAAGCCTTCCGTGAATACATCGGTAAAGCAGGACTTTTTACTGGTGGAACTGGTCCTATGGTTCGTCCTGTTGTTTCTTGTAAAGGTACCACTTGCCAATACGGTATCTATGATACTTACGCACTCAGTAATGAAGTTCACGAACGTTTCTATGTTGGCTACCACAATATTATTTTACCTCATAAATTTAAAATTGCAGTTGGTGGCTGTCCAAATAACTGTCTAAAGGCAAGCTTAAATGATGTTGGTATTATTGGTGCTACAATTCCTAAATTTAATGAAGAATTATGTAAGCACTGTAAGAAATGTAAAGCAAGTGCGGTTTGTCCAATGGATGCTTGTAAAACCATCGATGGCAAATTGACAATTGATGAAAGCAAATGCATCAACTGTGGACGTTGCGTAAGATACTGTCCATTTGAACCTTTTAACGAATCGATTTCTGGCTGGAAGCTTTTCATCGGTGGTCGTTGGGGCAAAAAAATTGCTCAAGGACAAAGACTTTCTAAAATTTTCACTGATAAAGAAGAACTTTTAGATACCATTGAAAAAGTCATCTTATTCTTCCGTTCAGAGGGAAAAGCTGGCGAACGTCTTGCAGATACTGTTAAGAGAATCGGATTTGAAAAGGCTGAAGAGATGATTATGAGTAATGAATTATTAGAAAGAAAAGATGAGATTTTAAAATAATAGTAAAGGGGGGATGCTTTGGCATTCCCCCTTCTTACTATTTTACAGTAACTTTTACTTCTTTTGCCATTCCATTTGTAGCAAGAACATAAATCGTACAACTTCCTTTTTTCTTCGCTGTAATCTTACCATTCTTATCTACGGTTGCAATGGTTGTATCGTTTGTATAGTAACGGAATTTTTTAGTATGTGTTAATACCTTCTTCTTACTATTTTCAACAGTCATCGAAGCTTTAATCTGATAAGTTTTTTTCACTTTTAAAGATACACTTGATTTTGTTACTTTTACACTCTTTGGATTGGTGTATTTGCTTACACTCATTACTACATGCACTTCTTTGGATTTTACAATAGTAGAATTTCCTTTGCAAGCTACAACATAGTATTTACAAGGACTATTCTTCTTCATCGTAGTATGAGTAAATTCTAATTTCTTGCCTGATTTTACAGTAGCAACTTTCTTAAATTTACTCTTTCCATCGCAATATGCCCAATATACATCATATTTGGTTGCACCAGATATCTTATTCCAAGAAACTTTAATCTTCTTACCACCTGCTGCTTTTGCAGTTGCTACTAAGAAAGGCTTAACCGTTGTAACTTTTCCAGTTGCTGGAATTACTTTCGTTTCCTTTTCATTACAACGACTACAAATTCTTTCTTGTAATCCTGTCTTTGTTGCAGTTGCTTTCTTTGTTACCTTCCATGCACTATAGCTATGCCCAAGTGCCTTTACTTCTTTGCCTTTTTTAACAGTTTCTTTGCAAACAGTGCAAACCTCATCACCGGTATATCCTGCCTTAGTACAAGTTGCTTTCTTTACATTTTGTAAAGTTGTTTTATGAACATGTTTTTCTGGAACTGGATATTTTGTTAAATCTGGAGGTGCTATAATTGAATTCCAATATGGAACCTCTGGTTCATTTGTTGTCCAAGTTACACCTTCAATTAATGTTGCTCTTGTTACTTTTTTATCTAAAGTAACATTTTCAGTTAATGTTTTTCCTGGTTCTTTCTTACAAGAAATACCACCATGGATATAAGCTTCATCGGTAGAAATGGTACCATTACCAGATACGGCATTACCACCATTTCCCCAGAAACCAGCACCACCAATTGCAATCAATTTACCTTTACCAGTAATTGTTGCATTATCAAGCTTAATCGCATCTCCACCATAAATCGTTAGTGAACTATTTCCACCACCATATACGGCTAATACTGCACCATCTGCTAAGGTTAAAGTTCCATTTGTTACAGATAATCCTGCTTATCCTGGATATTCTTCTGATGAAGCACCTTCATCACCACGAATAAATACCTGTCCTTTTACAGTCACATTACCCTGTGTGGTAACAACAGGCTCGCTACGATAACGTACTTCTTCACCATTTGCAAGATAGTTACTATTTGAATAAATCATCGAATTTTCTAAAATTGCTCCATCTAATAATCTTACTTGACCACAGATTGAAGCACCTGTTAAAAATTCTTCATTAAAGCTATCGTAGTTCATAGAGAAGGTCGCACCATCTTGTACTTCAATAATTCCTTCCACAACAGAATCATGTAAGCTTAATTTTGCTCCTTTTTCTACTACAATCTTTACACTACTCCAAACATCCATATTAACCATAGTTAAATCACATCCACTTGGAATAATAAGCGTTTGAGTCGTTTCTTTGTCACTATAAAAAAAGAGGATACTTATAGCATCCCCTTCCACAACTTCTCATCCCACAAAAACTCATACAAATATCCATCGCAAATCTCTCGGAGTTTTTCCTCATTCTTTTTACTAAATTCGTCATAAATACCCATCACCAAAAATCCAGCTTTTTTCGCTGTCTGTGATGCATAAAGCGAATCTTCCACGACCCAAGTATTTGAAACCTCTGTTTCTAGTGTCTGCATTGCTGTTAAATAAATCTCAGGATTTGTTTTCCCTTCCTTAAATTCCGAACAAGAAAAGACCTTCTTAAAAAATGGTAAAATCTGTAATCTTTCTAATGCGGCTAAAGCTAATTTTTTATCCGTTGACGTGGCAATTGCCATCGGTATCTGTAGCTTATTTGCTTTCTTTAAAAATTCTAATACACCTGGCTTTAACTGTACATCAAACTGATAGAAATGTTCAATCGTCTGATTAATTCCCTCTATCACGTCTTCATTGCTTTCTTCTAACTGGTAGTGTTTAATTAAATAATCTGCTCCTTCTTTCATCGTCATTGCAAAAATGATTTCACTAAGATTTTTCTCTGGCACTTTTCCTTTACTCTCTAAATACCAAGCACCTGCCTTATCCCAAACCTGCATCGAATCAAGCAATACACCATCCATATCAAAGATGATTCCTATTTTTTTCTCTTCCATCCTACTGTTCCACCATTTTTTCTACTTTTTGTCTTAATGATTTTGTTGCTTCTTTAATATCATCCTTTGCAAAGATTGCACTAATCACTGCAACACCACAAATTCCAGTTCCTGCTAACTTCAAAACATTTTCTTCGTTAATTCCACCAATTGCAATGACTGGTATGGATACCGCCTTACAGATTTCCTTTAAAACCTCATGATTCAATGTACTAACATCGTCTTTTGACGTAGTATTAAAGACAGCCCCTACTCCTAAATAGTCTGCACCATTTGCTTGTGCAAGCAAAGCTTCCTCTACATTATGTGCCGATACACCAATAATTTTATCCTCACCTAATAGCGTGCGAACCTTTCCACTTTCCATATCATCCTGTCCTACATGAACGCCATCTGCCCCTATCTGCTTTGCAATCTCTACATTGTCATTAATGACAAATGGAACTTTATATTCCTTACAAAGCTTCTGTATTTGTTTTGCCTCTTCTAAAAACTCATCATAACCTAATTTTTTCTCACGAAGCTGAATAAAGGTAGCTCCACCTCGTAATGCTTCTTCTACCTGTTCATAAAGAGTTTGATTACGTAACCAACTTCTATCGGTTACTGCATATAATAATAAATCTTTTTTATCGCACTTCATAATTTGCCCCACTTTCTAATTCTTCTTCTGTCATCTTATAAATTGCATCAATAATTCGATTACGATAGGTCGAGTTTCCATCACTATCCCTCATATTTTTCCAAGCAATTTCGCCAGCAACTCCCATCATACATACTGCTGCCACAGTAGCTTCTAGAAAGTTTTCCTTATTCGCTGCTAAAAAACCAGCAAGAAGTCCCGATAACTGGCAACCCGTTCCTGTAATACGACTCATCTGAGGCTTTCCA
Source organism: uncultured Lachnospiraceae bacterium (assembly GCA_902496125.1). Lineage (GTDB taxonomy): Bacteria > Bacillota > Clostridia > Lachnospirales > Lachnospiraceae > TWA4. The sequence goes on along the minus strand of CABUZU010000038.1, from coordinate 99 downwards.
TTATAAATGACATAACATTTCGTTCCATCACTAACTAAATCAATTGCTCCAGTAATTGCTACAATACATTGATACTTCTTAGCAAACTCTTTGGCAAAT
>CABUZU010000037.1 GCA_902496125.1 uncultured Lachnospiraceae bacterium | reverse complement strand
TTAAGGGATTTGTCCTTGGTGGCCGTTCCGTTGGTCCTTGGCTTACTGCCTTTGCCTATGGTACTTCTTATTTTTCAGCTGTTGTATTCGTAGGATATGCAGGTCAGTTTGGCTGGAAATATGGAATTTCAGCAACTTGGGCGGGAATTGGTAATGCTATTATCGGTTCGCTTCTTGCATGGGTCGTTCTCGGAAGACGTACTCGAATTATTACCCAACATCTAGATTCTGCAACGATGCCACAATATTTTGGACAAAGATTTAATAATAAAGCTTTAAAAATTGTAGCTTCTGTTATTATTTTTATCTTTTTAATTCCATATACAGCTTCGTTATACAATGGTTTATCTAGACTATTTGGTATGGCATTTGACATTGACTATTCGGTATGTATTGTATTAATGGCATGTTTAACTGCTATTTATGTTATTGCCGGTGGATATATGGCGACTGCAATTAATGACTTTATTCAAGGTATCATTATGTTATTTGGTATTGTTGCCGTTATTGCTGCTGTTATTATGAGTAAAGGTGGATTTATGGCAGCTTATGAAGGACTTGCAAAGATTTCAGATGAAACCGTTTTATCTGCTCCTGGTACCTTCGCTTCCTTCTTTGGTCCAGACCCACTAAACTTACTATTTGTTGTTATTTTAACTTCATTAGGAACTTGGGGACTGCCTCAGATGGTTCAGAAATTTTATGCAATTAAAGATGAAGAATCCATTAAAAAAGGAACTATCATCTCTACCTTATTTGCTTTAGTTGTATCTGGTGGATGTTATTTCTTAGGTGGATTTGGTCGACTATTTTCTGACCAAATTGATGTAGTTGCTAATGGATATGACTCAATTATTCCAACAATGCTACAGAATTTATCACCTATTCTTATCGCTTTAGTTGTAATTTTAGTATTATCCGCATCGATGTCTACATTATCTTCTTTAGTTATTGCATCAAGCTCTACACTTACAATTGACTTTTTAAAAGATAACTTTATTAAAGATTTTAGCGAAAAGAGACAAGTACTTATGATGCGTGTGTTGATTGTTGTCTTTATTGCAATTTCAGCAGTAATTGCACTTGTTCAATATAAAAGTTCTGTAACCTTTATTGCACAGCTTATGGGAATTTCATGGGGTGCACTTGCTGGTGCATTCTTAGCTCCATTCTTATATTCTCTATACTGGAAGAAAACAACGGTTGCTTCTTGTTGGGTATGCTTTATCTTTGGTTCAGTACTTATGATCGTTGATATGATCGGAAATTTAGGTGGTCCAGTATTATTACCTGCTATTATGCGTTCTCCTATTAACTGTGGAGCTATTGCGATGTTAGCTGGACTTATCATTGTACCCGTTGTAAGTTTCATTACACCTAAACCTAACCAAAAGTTTGTAGAAGAAACCTTTGCTTGCTATGATAAAACAAATACAGTAAAACAAAAAACTGCATTAGGTAAGTAAAAAAATGGAGTCCACCTCAAAATGGACTCCATTTTTTTATTTCTCTATCACATGATGATTTAACCACTTCCTACTATGGAAACGGAATGTAAAAATCACCCCTCTAACAAACCAATCGGTAAACATCGCAATCCACACACCCATTGGTCCAAATCCAAATCTTCTACATAAAACGATACACATGCTAACACGGAAAATCCACATTGTACAACATGAGACAATCATCGAAAATTTCACATCACCTGCTGCCCTCATTCCATAAGCTGGAACAAATGCAAATACCCAGATAATAGGCTTTACAATCGTGATAGCTGTAACCATTTCAATGCACATTCTTGCACTTTCTGCTTCCATACCACCAATCATTGTTACTGGTCTTAATAATGCAAATACAATTAAACAGCTTGCAAGTAAAACGACTTCTCCAATCACACTAAGTTTCTTTATATAATAAATCGCTTGGTCTTTTTTACCAGCTCCAATACATTGACCAACAACGGTCATCATTCCAATTCCAACACCAATTGCTGCAATACCATTTAAATTTTCCAAAATATTGGTCATAGCCTGTGCTGCAATCGCTGTTGTTCCCAATGTTGATACGGTAGACTGAATTGCCAATTTACCAAACTGAAACATACTATTTTCTACACCAGTTGGAATTCCAATCATTAAAATCTTTTTAATCTGAGAAAAATCCGGTTTGACCTTAAGAAAATGATCAATTCGAATCGGTTCATTCACTCGGTGAAGCATCATTAAAATTACAACTGCACAAAATACACGAGATGCAAGGGTTGCAATTGCAGCACCACGAACGCCCATTCCAACAACCCAAATTAGGATTGCATTTCCAAAAATATTGATAAAGTTTGAAATGACCGATATTGTCATTGGAAGCTTTGAATTTTTCTGTGCACGATAAACCGATGCTCCTGCATTATAAATTGCAATTGCAGGAAATGACAATGTCGTATAGAAGAAATAAATGAGTGATGCATCCATTACACTATCTTCTACCTTACCAAAGACAAGGCTTAAAATCGGTTGTCTAAATATTAAACAAATAGCTGTAATAACCAATGAAATCATCGTTATAATATACACTAATTGCCTTGCTGAATGTCTTGCTGCTTTTAGATTCTGATGTCCTATGTACTGAGAACATAAAATTGCACCACCAGCTGCTAATGCCGCAAATGCTTGAATGACCAAAATGTTAATAGAATCCACTAAGGAAACTGCTGAGATAGCTGCCGAACTAATATTACTAACCATCATCGTATCAACAGTTCCCATTAATGATGTAAGAAGCTGCTCAATCATTAATGGAATCAATAGTTTCTTTAAATCCACATTAGTAAATAAATATCCTTGCCTATCATGTAGTAAGTCTTTCAATTTATTTCCCCCTTTTCTTTTTTTACGTTCCCTACTTTATCACCTTATTTAACTACTTGCAATACTAATTAAATCGCTGTATAGTATCTTTATCAATACTTAAGGAGAAATAAAATGAAGACAGCTTTAACAATTGCTGGCAGTGATTCTAGTGGTGGTGCCGGAATCCAAGCCGATATTAAAACAATGACTTGCAATGGTGTCTATGCAATGAGTGCCATTACCGCTCTTACTGCACAAAATACACTAGGCGTTACTGGAATTATGGATGTAACACCTGAATTTTTAGCAGAGCAACTAGACAATATTTTTACAGACATTTATCCAGATGCTGTAAAGATTGGAATGGTATCCTCTCGTGGTCTTATTGAGATGATTGCAAAGAAATTAAACGAATACGATGCGAAAAACATTGTTGTAGACCCTGTTATGGTATCAACAAGTGGCTCAAAACTAATCAGCGATGATGCAATTGCCACATTAAAAGCAAAACTCTTTCCCCTAGCCTCAGTCCTTACACCAAATATTCCAGAAACCGAGGTTTTATCTGGAATGAAGGTCTCAAATGAAGAAGAAATGATTGCAGCAGCAAAATACATCAGTGACACTTATCACTGTGCGGTTCTTTGTAAAGGTGGACACAAGGTAAATGATGCGAATGATTTACTTTATGAAAATGGTTCTTTTAAGTGGTTTGAAGGAAAACGAATTAACAATCCAAATACACATGGTACCGGTTGCACCCTTTCTAGTGCAATTGCTTCTAATTTAGCAAAGGGGTTTAATTTAGAAACCTCTGTTAAACGTGCAAAAGACTATATCTCAGGTGCTTTAAATGCAATGCTTGATTTAGGTCATGGAAGTGGTCCTATGAATCATGGATTCAATATTTCAGGTGAATTTACAAAAGACTCCTCACAATAGTGAGGAGCCCTTCTTACTTCTGATTGATATCATCCCAATCAATTTTTCGATTTTTAAAATAATATTCTCTATCGTGTTCACTAATTTTGCGAATCACTCTACAAGGTGTTCCATAAGCTACGCTATTGGCTGGAATATCGTTTGTTACTACACTTCCAGCACCAATTACCGTATTATCGCCAATTGTTACTCCTGGCATTACACATACACCTGCACCTAACCAACAATTTCTACCAATGTGAATTGGCATATTGTACTGATAAGCTTTTTCTCTAAGCTCTGGTAAAATTGGATGACCTGCAGTTGTTAATGTTACATTGGGTCCAAACATGGTATAATCCCCTACATAGATATGGGTATCATCTACTGCTGTAAAATTGAAGTTTGCATAAACGTAATTTCCAAAATGTACATGATGCCCACCGAAGTTGCTATGGAATGGAGGTTCAATATAACAACCTTCTCCTACTTCTGCCAACATTTCCTTTAGCATGGCATTTCTCTTATCCATTTCAGATGGACGAGTTTGATTAAAATCATAGAGTTTTTCTAAACATTCTTGTTGTTTTTTAAGGATTTCATCATCACCTGGAAGATATAAATCCCCTGTATGTAATTTATCTTTTTCTGACATATAATACCTCCTGTTTTTTAGAAGTATATCATACCTCTCTACTTACTGTCCATAGTAAGCATTTGCTCCGTGTTTACGGAAGAAATGTTTATCGCGAATGGTATCTGGTGCAGGTTGTACCTTAGGATTAATGAGTTCTGTATAAATACTCATCTTCGCTACTTCTTCAAGAACTACTGCATTATGAACCGCTTCCTTCGCATCTTTTCCCCAAGTAAATGGTCCATGATTGGTGCATAAAACGCCTGGGGTATACATTGGATTTAATCCAAGTTTCTCAAAGGTTTCAATAATTACAAGACCGGTGTTTTTCTCATATTCGCCTTCAATTTCTTCCTTTGTAAGACTTCTTGCACAAGGAATACTTCCATAAAAATAATCTGCATGAGTCGTTCCATAAAGAGGAATACTTCTACCTGCCTGTGCCCAAGATGTTGCATTAGAAGAATGAGTATGAACGACTCCTCCAATTTCTGGATATTTTTTATATAATTCTAAATGAGTTGGAGTATCTGATGAAGGTTTATATTTTCCTTCTACAACATTTCCCTCTAAATCTACTACAACCATATCCTCTGGAGATAATTTATCATAATCGACTCCACTTGGTTTAATAACAAAGTATCCACTTTCACGGTCAATACCACTTACATTTCCCCAAGTATAGGTTACTAATCCTCTTTTAGGAAGTTCCATATTTGCTTCATATACTTCTTTTTTTAACGTTTCTAACATTTCTCACTCTCCTATTTTCAGTCTGCATTAATTATAACATCTTTTCTATCTTTTTCATAGCAGAATATATTTTGCCTTTTCCTATTGACATACTATGAAAACTATGATATCTTATCAAATAAATAAATGAAATGAACTAGGAAAGGTGGGACTGAAATGAAACAAATTTTATGCTTTGGTGACTCGAATACATGGGGTCTAAATGGTGAAACCGGCAAGAGACTTCCTTGGGGACTACGCTGGACAAGTCTTTTACAAGAGAAATTAGGAAATAAAGAGTATCGTATTATTGAAGAAGGACTGTGTGGAAGAACCACCATTTTTGAAGACCCTCTACGTGATGGAAGACGAGGAACTGCACTTCTTCCTACTTTATTAGAAACTCATGATGGTATTGATGAAGTGATTTTAATGCTTGGAACAAATGATTGTAAAACAGCATTTGGTGCTTCTGCTAAATTAATTGGTAAAGGAATCGAAAAACTCATTGAACAAATTCATGACCATGCACCTGACATAAAAATTCTTCTTATTTCTCCAATTTATCTTGGTGAAAAGGTATGGCAGGAAGGCTACGATGTTGAATTTTCAAAAGAGTCCGTATTAGTATCAAAAGAATTAGAAACTGTTTATGAAAAGATTGCAAAGAATAAAGCAGTAGAATTTTTAAAAGCCTCAGAATATGTAAGTTGCTGTGAAGCTGACCAAGAACATTTAAATGCAAACGGTCATAAAATATTTGCCAATGCCGTATATGATGCAGTAAAAAAAATCGCTTAATGGAAGCTTCCATTAAGCGATTACATAATTATTTTCCTTTTTCGTCATAGTCATCTAAGAAATTATAAACCATATCGTCCTTATGATATCCGATAACGGTATTTAAGTTAATATTTCTTACACTATTAAAGATATTTGTTTCAATGACACTGCTAGTTTTTCTAAACTGTGCAATCAGTTCTTTCATCTCATCACGTTTTGAACCTCTGCCACCACCACAGCTTACACAATTTTCAGTAAATCTACAAGCACACTGAATAAACTGAAGTCCATTCGAATCTCTCCATGCTTTAATATGCTCTTCTTTCACTAAATACAATGGACGAATAAGTTCCATTCCTTCAAAATTTTGACTATGAAGCTTTGGCATCATTGTCTCTACTTTTGCACTATATAGCATCCCCATTAAAATAGTCTCAATCACATCATCAAAATGGTGACCAAGTGCAATTTTATTGCAACCTAGCTCTTTTGCTCTTGAATAGAGATATCCTCTTCTCATTCTCGCACAAAGATAACAAGGATTTTTATCAATTTCTGCTACTGTATCAAAAATCTCACTATTAAAAACTGTTAGTGGAATTCCTAAAAGCTTCGCATTATCTTGAATAATCTTCCAATTGTCTTCATTGTAACCTGGATTCATAATTAGAAATACTGCTTCAAAATGAATACGACCATGTCTTTGTAATTCTTGAATAAGCTTTGCTAAAAGCATAGAATCCTTACCACCTGAAATACAAACAGCAACCTTATCTCCTTCTTGAATCAATTGATAGTCATTTAATGCCTTTGTAAAAGGTCTCCAGATTTTCTTACGATATTTTTTTATAATGCTTCGTTCAATTTCTGCGGTCTTTTTCTTTCTCTCTTCTTCGCTATCCTTCTCGACATGTCTTGTAAGCGTTAAGCGAAGATAAGCACGATATCCTCCATCTACATTGACTGCATCAAAACCTTCTTCTTCTAATTCCTGTGTCCACTCTCTACTTTTATCTCCAGTATGACACATAATATAAATCGTCTTTTCTTTATCTAATGAAGAATACTTTTCTTCTAATTCATCTCGTGGAATGTTAATTGCTCCTGGAAAACTTCCTCTACTATATTGTTCCTCTGGACGGATATCCACAATCATTTTATTGTCATCGGTTAACTGTTCTAATTCTTCTACTGTTATTGACTTCATTTCTCCTCCAAAATTTTCTAATTTACTTTCTTCGCATTCGGATAAATTTTTGCCATCTTCGCGTCATCATAATGAGCATCCATTATGCTTTGCCAAGATGAGGTTGATTTAACTCCCTTACTTCTCTCATCATAACGAATTAATGCAAGACTTGACACTGCCATGTTACAAACCATAAATACAATTAAAACCCAAGTGATAATCTTTCCGGGTTTTATTGCAATCTTTTCAATCCATTTTGAGGAAATTGGATATAATATCTTAAACCATACCACTGCTGCAATTCCCCAAAAGAAACAATACAACAGATTAATTCTACCACCTAGATTAAACGGAATATCACTATAATCCCAAAATACTTTACCAAATACTACTTCTGCTGCCACGCTACACAGATATTCATAAGCTCCACCTAGTAAAGTTCCAACAATAAATAAAAAGCTATCGCTTCGATTTCTATATTTATAAAGCAATGCCGTTACTGCTGCAATTGCAAATCCCCAAACAATACTAAATGGTCCCCATACTAAACTACTTCGACTCATCCAAACACCTGCGGTAATTCGACAAAAAATCGTTTCTGTAATATCTCCTAAAAATGAACCAAGAATAAATAATAACACAATTTTGTAAAAACTGCACCCCTGTGCAAAAACTGTTTCAATTTTTATTGGTTTCTTGGTCTTTACTGCCTTTGGATAAGCTTTATGAATACGATAATCGATTTGCTTTGCAAGCCATAAGCTTACACTTGAAAATTTACTGTTCGCAGCTTCCCACTGTTCTAACTTATCGCCCTTTCCACGAATCAAAATATAGGAAGCTAGCATATCTACACATAAAGCACCAGTAATCACTAATACTAAAATATGTAATAAAAGTGATGGCAATAGATGATATAAATCAAATAATAGATGATTACCCCAACGTACAATTACATAGCCAAATACACCCCAAAGTAGTGAAAACGGTAAACAAATATAGCCATCTAAATTAAACTTAATTTTTGAATAGTCCCACCATCGTTCATGGTATACCTTTTGAATAATATGACCGGCTGTCCACTCTACTACCGATGCATAAATCGTAGCAAAGAAGAACAGCCAGCCTCCACTTAATTCTTGTAAACCAACGGAAATTAGAACCGCTCCAATACCATAGATGATACAGAACGGTCCATTTATCAATCCCCTATTTACAATCTTTCTTTGTTTTACAATTGCAATTGCTGTTTCTAATACCCATCCTAAAAAAGAATAAATTAAAAACATCCATAATAATTCATACCCGATAAAACTTCTCATAAGTATTTCTCATAGTCCTCTTTCATTAATGGTCGATAGTAATAATATCCTTGAATCGCGTCACAAGAAATTTTCCAAATAAATTCGGCTTGTTCCTTCGTTTCTACTCCTTCTGCTACAATGGATAGCCCTAATTTTTTTGCGAGTCCTGTTAAATATCTTAGAAGAATCTCTCCTCTTTCTTGTCCAATTCCATCAATTAAACTCTTATCCAACTTTAGAATATCAAAATTAGATTTACTAAGTAGTTCCATTGAAGAATATCCATGTCCAAAATCATCCATATTTAATTTAAATCCATAATCTTGGAATTTCTTAATTAACAGTCTAGCACCTCGATTATCAGCTAATGCACTTTCTGTTATTTCTAATTGAACCTCCGTTGGAGTTACCTGATATCTTTTCATAATTGCAATATATCTTTCAACAACATCTGAATAATAAAGACTTGCCCTTGAGATATTTACAGAAACTGGAACTACCTTTTTACCAGAATTCATCCATTCTCTTTGCTGTCTACATGTATGTTCAAAGACATATTCATCTAGCATAGAAATCATTCCATTCTTTTCAAAAAGTGGAATGAACTTACCAGGTGGAACAAGATTTCCCTCTGTATCTCTCCATCTTACTAAAACCTCGGCACCGCAGATTTTACTTCCTACACCAACCTTTGGCTGAAACCACATTTCAAATCGTTCTTCTTTAATTGATGTTAAAAAGTCATCTTCCATCTGTTTTTGTTCTTCTAGCTTGCTAAGGTCAATTTCACTAAAGAAAGCATAGTTTCTATCTCTTCGACCTTTTACTAAATCCTTAGCCATATTGGCTTTACTATATTCTTGCTCTCTTTCTTTTAAGCAATCAATATGAGAAATACCAAACATGGGAATAATATGAGGAATACTTAGCTTAATAGAAAGTTCTTTAATTTCTAATGCCATTTGCGAAACTCTTTTACTAATTTCCTCATCACTAACGCCTCGTAAAAACATCACAAAATCATCTGCACTATTGTGTGCGACGAGCTCACCTTTTTTTATATGACTACTTAAAATCTTCCAAATTTGACAAAGTACTAAATCACCTTTTTTCGTTCCGCAAGTACTATTTACTAGTTTAAACTCACTAAGGTCCATTGACACTGCATAACCTGATTGATTTTTATATTTTTGAAGCTTTCTGGCAAAAGCAGTGGAATTGTCGCCCTTCGTCAACAAATCCTGCCCTAAATAATGTTGGATTTCCACTTCCTTTGTATATTGTAAATAAATAATTACAATTGCACAAATTGCAATTATCGCAGAAACAAGAAATAGCATTTCATGCACGGCATAGTTTAATGGACGTTCTATCTTGTTAAGGTAAGACTTTGGTACTGTTGTTAAAACATAAATTTTAATATTCGAAATATTAATTGCTACACTATGAAAATATTGTCTTTGTCCATTTATGATAAAAGTACCATTGCTGCTCTTTCCTGTATCTATTGTATTTTTAATTTGGTTCATTGCTTCTTTATTCGATGTGTCAAAAGCCTCTAATTGACTTAAAAGATTTTTATCCTTCTGAATATCGGTATCATCTGTAGACGCAATGATTTCTCCATCTGAATTAAAAGCATAGGTTCTTCCATTTCCATCAAATGACTGATAATCAAACAAGCTTTGTAACTTTTCATTTCGATAAGTAACAAAGGAAACGCCTAAAATATTTTTAGAATCTTTCTCATAAACTGGCATACTAAATACATTGATCTTTTCTTTTTTGCCCATGCTGTCATCTAAAATTGTTGTCAAACTTGTCTTTCCTTGTATTCCATTTTTATAAAATTCACGAAATGATAAATCTTTTTCATATCCATCCGTTGTATGTACTATTCCCTTTTTATCTACGAATCCAATTCGTTTAAAATCATAGATATCTATTACAGACCCAAGGTCTTTCATTAGTTCACTGACACTTCTTCTACCATCTCTTAAATCTTTTGATACTACTTGCAAGAAATGATATTGTGAAAGCATCTCTCGTTTTAAAACATTTTCGTTTTGCTTTACAACTACTTCTATCGAGTTTTGCATCTGAGCTGAAAGTTCTGCATTAATCTTATTAGTACAATATCGCATCGAAAGGCAAATCAAAATAATTGCGATTATTACAATGAATATTCGCTTATTTAATATTCGTCTACCTTGCACGATTTCTCCCTCCTAATTCATTTGATTTTTATCAATTCTCTTACTCTTTCTTCGGTTATTTTCAGGCGATTTATAAAATTTTTGTTTTTCTTCATACATTTTCATATCAGCGTCTGCTAACTGCTTTTCAATATCACAGTTTTCCTCTCGAAAAGATGTCCCAACTGAAATCGACACTTCTTTTTGTTTCATAAGAGCCTTCGTACTCTTAACTTTATTGACAAATGATTCTTTTGAATCATTTACTACAATTGCAACAAACTCATCGCCTCCAATTCGAAACGCATCTACACCAAATATATCGTAAATAATCTTTGCTGATTTTTTAATAAGTTTATCCCCTGCTTCATGGCCAAACCTATCATTCACTTCTTTCAATCCATTTAAATCCAAATAAACAACACCCATACTCTTAGGTGGTGTTACTTTTAATTCATCCATTACTTGATTGAATTTATTTCGATTATTGAGCCTTGTAAGTCCATCTTCAAAGCTCATTTTTTGCAGTTCCTTTGTCATCTCTCTCTTCTCAATACTATCAAGTATAAAAAACGTAACAGAAGAAAGTAGCGATAAATCTTCATAATTTTGTTTTGGATTATCTACTCCAATAAACCCAATAATTTTTCTTTCTTCTATCAATGGAACTGCAATTAATTTTTTAATATTTTGCATTTTTAGTAGACGATAGGTATCCGTGTCTTTATCAACTTCTTTTTTTACATCCGAAATATAAAATGTTCCATCCTCTCTAAATCTATCCATCCAATAATCAATGGCACCAAGCGGAACATCTTGTAATTCATCAATCTCTGGAACTACTCCATCAACCGTATATTCATATAAATTCGATGTTGTCTGCCTCTCATAATCATTTTCAAATATATATGCACGGTCTCCATCAAAATACTTATCAATAATTTCTAATAATTTATTAAGTGCTACGTCCATATCAGGATGTGAATTTAATACTCTAATGCATTTAATCAAAGTATTGGAAACGGATGCTTCTTTTTCTACTGTTTCTCTACTTAAATGTAATTGTAAATTCCAATAAAAATTCCACAGTGAATACATAACAAAGAATATAATTTCAATTAAAATCAGTAATCCACAATATTTATCATCTTTTCCATCTGTCATCCAACGATATTCAATAAGAGCCAATATAATCATGAAAACTAGTCCCACAATTAATACTGCGACCCTCTTCATAAACCACTTCACATTAGCTGGCATTTTTTATCCCCTTTCTCTCACTGACTCCTATTTTACACCTTTTTTTTATTTTTTGCACTAAGTTTTTATAATAATCCTCTTTTTCCTGCTTCCATAACAGCTTCTGCTTTATTTGAAACTCCTAGCTTCTTATAGATTTGCTGTGTATGATATTTTACATTACTTACTGACATACTAAGTTCTGTTGCTATTTTCTCTTTTGACAGACCATCTGCCTGCAGCTTTAGAATTTTAATCATCGTATCACTTAAAGCTACACTCTCTTGACCTGCTTTTAAATAGCTTGGATAATATCTTGTCATTTTTTGAGTTTCCTCTAATACTTGCTTCCAAAACTGTTTATTCTTTCTTGTCTGTTCCTTATCATCTGCTAATTCTAATGGTTTCCATGTCGTCTCTAGTAATAATGGACGAATAGCAGCTCCCTCTCTTGTAACAATACGTACAAAATGATATTCTTGTGCTTTCGTTAATGCTTTACTTAAGATTTCATCCCATATCTTATCCCCCATTCGATACATTACAATTGCAGTTAATAGTTTCACTTCTATATCAATATAGGTTCGTTTCATAACTTTTGCATAATAGCCACATTTTAATAATAAATGATAGGCTTGTTCATTCCTTCCTGTTAATAAGTAAACACGAACTTTTGTCATATAATGAAAACGGTCATAAATAGAAAACTCTTGCTCTTCATCCGGTGCATTCTCCATCCATTTTTCAATCATCACTTTATCTCCACTATATAACGCACAGCGAATAATAAACGTTTCAATATTCGGGAGTAATTTTTCTGCACATTCATTTTGTGCTTTTTTATAAAATCTTGTCAATAGTTCTTCTGCCTCTGACACTTTACCCGTCATCACATGAAGCCATGCTAAGATTCCATCTGCTACAAAGCACTGTTCAATCTTACCTCCTGCTTCTGCTTGCATCCTGCCCTTATTGGCAAGTGAAGCCACTTCATAATTATCTTCTCTTTTCTCAAAGAAGCTTTCTGCAAGTGCAAGATTTACTAATCCTTTTCCATATTTGCCAAGAATAAATTCTACAATCTTTCCAATACTCTTAGCAAGCTCTCTATCACGCTTACTCCATTCACAAAAATCCTTTCCTCCATTCATTTGAGAAGCCTGATTACTTGTCACAGAAAATTCCTGTAAACTTACCTGTTTATCTAATAAAAGTAAATAAGCCTTTTTTAAAATCTCTATCATTTGTTCTGTGCCTCGATGTGGCAATTCAATATCTAAATATAAAAGTTTACTCTTTGCAATGCGTTTTTGACTTCCTGAATGCTTCTTCGCATAATCTTCAAGCTCCCTATACCATCTCTCACTTTCGTCAATATTTAAAAGAAGTGATTGAAGCATACTCATTCCGCACATCAACTCAGGACTAGAAAAAATCTTTTGTTCTGATAAGGCTAAATAATATTTCTTTAATTCATAATAATATCCCTTATTTGGTGCCTCTCTAATATTATCAATCAAAATGGAAGCAATTCGTTCCGTATCTTTAATTTTTTCATACAACTCAAGAGCACGAAGTGGCTGATGCGATAATTGGTAGAAAAGTCCTGCATTTTCATACAATGAACGAATCTTATCTTTTGTATATTTACGTCTTAGACGTCTCCTCATACTAACTAGCATCTCTTCACGAATTTTATAAATAACTTCATTCCCATTATAAACCTCAATCATAAAGTTTCCAATCCATTTACTCTTATCTAAAAGTACTTCAATATCCCTCCTTCCAGTAATCATTTCAGCTAAATGAATACTAAATTCATCTACAATCGATACCTCCATAAGAAATTCCTGAAGCTGAATACTCCATCTGTCATAAACATGATACTCTAAATAGTCCCACATTTGATTGTAAGTCGTATTTACCATATATTGATATTCTTCATCTGAAAACGGTTCGCTTGGCTGTGTAATTCCTTTATTCAATAGCATCTGCCAATAAACATTTGCAGTCATAGTATAAGCAAGTGGCATTCCTTTACAATACGCAATTTCCATCTCAACTTGCTCTGGAGTAAATAATATTCCATTTTGCTTTAAAAATTGTTTCGCTTGTCTTTCATCAAAAAAAAGTTCCTTCTCTTCAATTACATAAAAAACTTCACGATAACGCATTGCAACAAGCCACGGAGGAACTGCACATCTTCCTGCTAAGATAACCCATATATCTTCTCGTTTAATCAACGATAAAATTGCTTCTTTGATATCTTTACAATCATCTTCCATTGCTAATTCATGCAAATTGTCTATTACTACAATCTTTCTTAGAGTTGTTTTTTCAATTTGCAAATCCTCTATTTTTAAAATTCCTACATCAAGCATTAGATATTTTCTTCTATTTAGATATCTAATAATTAGCTCTGTTTTACCAATTCCACTCACTCCATAAATATAAGCAGTAATATTCTCTTCATCTGCTGCTTTTAAACGTCTAATTGCATGTTTGGGCTTAATATAACAAATCTTATCGCTCGATACCAATCTATCTTCCCCTTTCATATTCTGATAGATTAATTTTACCAATTTTTTTTATTTTTGTATACTATCCAAACGGCTAGTTTTTTAATATGTTTTAAGTAATTGTTGATATTGTGTAGATTACATGATATGATATTGTAGTTAAAACCATTTTAAAATTTGAGGTAAATCATTATTTATGGAAGATAAAACATACTTACAAGTCGTTCAATATATTAAGAATGAGGTAAAAGAAGATAGACTTCGAGTAGGTAACAAATTACCTACTGAACGAGAGATGTCGGCTAGTCTAGGATTTAGCAGAAATTCCATTAGAGAAGCGCTTCGTACTCTTAGTAGCTTAGGAATTATTGAAAGTCGCCAAGGCTCTGGTAACTATCTTTCTGGAGATATCAGTGGATTTTTTATTGAAGCGTTTGAAATGATGTCTCTTGTTAATAAGATAAAACCAATTGATATTAGTCAGATGCGTCGTGCACTAGAAATTCAAGCCTTTACGCAAATTGTATATTCAATTAATCAAGAACAAATTAATAAACTAAAAGAAACCTTAGACCTTCTTTCTAAAAGTGAGAAAAGTGAAGATGATCATTCTCGCCTAGATTTACAATTTCACCTGCAATTAATAGAACTAGGTGGCAATACATTACTTACTTGCACAGGTAAAGCCCTTTCTAATTCCTTTCAAGAAAATGTATTAAATAATCTTAAACAACTCTCCCCAAAGCAAAAAGAATTTATTTCTAAAGCACATTATGATATTGTAGATGCTCTTGAAAAGCACGATTTACAATCCGGTCTTCACGCGATTCATACTCATTACAATATTGTCGATGACAGGATTTATGGTTCTGGACTATAAAAAAACAACTCTAGCTAAGCTAGAGTTATTTTTGTTCCAATAAATGCGATAATACCTGCAATACATAAGAAAAGGACACAATATTTAATTGCTGTTTTTAAGATACTACTCTCACTACTAGGTAGATTAATTGCACCTACTGCAATTGCAATACTTTGCGGACTAATCATCTTACCAATACAAGCGCCCATTGTATTAGCCGATGCCATCCAAGCTTCGGATACACCTAGAGTCTGTGCAGTCTGTGCTTGAAGCCCTCCAAATAGTACACTCGCAGAAGTTCCCGAACCTGTTACAAAGGTTCCAATTCCACCAATTAACGGTGCAAACAGTGGATAGAAACTACCAGTAACTGTTACAAACATCGTTGCAATATCTGAAATCATTCCACTGTATCCCATAAGCTTAGCCGTTCCCATTACCGAAAGTATAGTTATAATTGTCTTTGACATATTAATTAACGTCTTCTTAAGAACTTGAAGCATGGTTCCTATACTTGCACCTTGAACAATTCCACCAATAAATGCAGATAAGAAAATCCATATACCTGGAGTATTGATCCAACTAAAGGATATTGGACTTCCACCTTTTCCTGCATAAACTAATACACTGGTCTTAAATACGGATAAACACTGATTAATTGGTGCTACTAATTTCGAAGTTACTAGTAAGAAACAAAAAATTAGAATAAATGGCATCCAAGCTTTTAAAGCTTGACTAGCTGTAATCTTTTCTGATTCTTCAGTTTCAATTGCAAATTCTTTGTCTGTGTTTTTATTAAAAACCAACTAAAAATCTGATTGTCCGCTAAAACACTGTATCTATCAGCATTTTCAAGGGTTGAAATACTTCAAATTACTACGATTTTACTACCATTGAATGAGCCTTGATACGTTA
>CABUZU010000036.1 GCA_902496125.1 uncultured Lachnospiraceae bacterium | reverse complement strand
CTTGTATTTGGTTTTTGGAAATACTTGTATCATACAAGGAAATTTGGTCTGCAATACTTCCCTGTATCATACGAAAGCTTTGCTCGACATAGCCAAAAAGGGGGCGCTTTGTTGCATCCTGTATTGCATCTGCTTTCACGCCAAAGATTTTTACTTCTCCGTCATCCGGTGCATAAAGACCTAATAACAATTTAAAAATCGTACTTTTACCAGCACCAGTCCTTCCAATTAGCGTTACATTCTCGCCTCTTTGTATCGTAAAACTTAAGTTGTTTAATACCAAAGTTTTTTTATCATAGCTAAAGGATACATGATCTAAGAAAATAGCCTCATCTGTCACCTGCTCTACAACATCTTTTGGCATTACACGCTCTTCTTCTTTTAAAAACTCATGAATACGTCTGCCTCCTGCTACCGCTGATTGGATGTTTTGAATCTCCATACCGATACTTTCTAACGGGCTAAAAACCTTCGCTACATAGGCAATAATTGCAATTGCAGTACCAACGCTCATACCAAAAAAGGCTTGAAACCTGCCACCTAACGCTGAAAAACTCATCATAATTGCAATAATTGTTGCACGAATAATTAAAATCATTGGAGAATAGATAGAATCATATAAATTAGTCTTTTCCATTGCCTGATAGCTATCTAAGATATAACTATCATACTTCTTCTCCATATAGTCTTCCTTATGAAAGGTATGTATCATACGGATATTGTAGATTGTTTCTGGTACATGGTTATTAACCTTTCCAACTGCTACTCGGTTTTTAAGCTGAGCACGAAGCATTCTCTTTTGAAAGACTCTTGTAATCCATAAAAGCAACGGTGTGACAATAAGCATCAAGATTCCAAGTCCTAAGCTTTTAATAAAAATAACTCCTATAATACTAACTACCTTGCAAGCATCGACAAACATTCCAATAATCCCAGAAGCCAGTAAACTCTCCATGGTATCGACATCGTTTACAAATCTAGAGACGGTCACTCCCGATTGATTCTTTACATAATACGAAGCTGGCAGATAAGAAAGTTTCTTACACATAATACTTCTTAGATGCCTTGTAGTCTTTTGACCAAAGATGGTAATAAACATCTCCTTAGCAGAGTCAAATAAACAAGAAAGAACCGTTGTTAAAAAATAGCTAAGAACTAATAAAAAAGAAATATTTTCCTTAGAGGTCAAACGATTTACAATCTCTTCTAATACAAGAGGTGGAAGTAATACTAAAACAATTGCACCGATAATAGAACAGACTAAAAGAAAAGTCAATGCCTTATTCTGTTTAATCACATCTCTTACTACAATAATCATCCTTTAGTATCTCCTTAGATTTCAACCAAATCTACTTTATTCCCATGTTCCTTTACTAAACTCACAAGTGCATCTGCCTCTAACCATACTGTGGCTGTATTATCATTTGGATGTACACCAATCTTATTCCCTTTAAACTGCGAATCTAAATAAAAGTGAACCTTGCACTCACTATCATTTAATAAACCTAGTGGTGTAACCGAACCCGGTGTTAATTCCATTATTGCAAGTAAATCATCTGCTGATGCAAACGAAAGTCTTCGTAGCCCTTGCTTCTTACTAAATTCCTTTAAATCTACACGCTTACTACCTCGTACAGTGATTAAATAGTAATTATGCTTTTTGTCGTCTCTTACAAATAAATTTTTTGCATCCCATTCTGGATAAGTAAGTTCTACATCTCCTAGTTCTTCCATATTAAAGACTGCCTTATGCTCCGTTATCTCATATTCGACTTGATGGTTTGTTAGATACTTATAAGTTTCCTCTTTATTCATTGCCATTTTCCTCCTCTGGATAAGTAAGATTCCAAGCCTTTCTAAATTCCGTCATCAACTCCATAACATCCTTCGTATATTCAAAATGTATACAAGAAACATCACCCTCGATTGCTTTTTCCATATCCATTAATTCATATAATAAAGCATCTGCATTTTCACCAGCCCCAATTGTCTCTACCTTTCCAGTATCAACATAGGTAATTTTTGCTTCCCACGCTCTTGGATATTCCATCACTTCAATATAGCCCTTTTCACAAGAAATCATACCTCGCTTTGGTTGCTTTGAATGAAGAGACAACATCACCGTCGCCATCTGCCCTTCCTTATTGGTTAGAAGAAGTCCCGCCTGTTCATCAACTCCCGTTGGTGCCATCTTCACCTGCGATAGTAACTGGTCTGGATTCGAATCCATAAACCAACGAATAAAAGAAAGTGCATAGACACCAATATCCAGCATTGCTCCACCAGCTAGACTTCGATTAAAGAAACGATTCTTCATATCATATTCTTTAAAACTGCCAAAATTCATCGTAATTAGATTTACTCTTCCAAGCACTCCGGTTTCTAAAATCTCTTTTAGCTTTTTATAAATTGGCATATGGAATATCGTCATTGCCTCTGCGATAATTACCCCCTTTTCTTTTGCAAGTAAAATCGCTTCCTCTAACTCATCACTATTTAATGTAATCGATTTTTCTACTAAAATATGTTTACCATTTTCAATTGCCTTTTTCATAAAATTAATGTGGGTATTATGCGGCGTTGTAATGTAAATTACATCGACATCTGGGTCTGTAAACATTTCATTATAGTCTTTATAAACCTTTTTTATAGCATATTTTTTACCAAAAGCTACCGCCTTCTCATAGGTTCGATTACCAACTGCATAAATATTCTTTCCATTCTTTTTCAGTGCTACTGCCATTTCATTTGCAATTACACCCGTACCAAGTACGGCCCAATTTATATTTCTCATAGTTACCTCCAATTCCTATATATACTTTAGTAATTGTAATATAAAAAGCTATTAAACGCAATATTCAATAAAAATTACCAGCCCTTTCACTAGCTGGTAATCTGCGTCAGATTTACATTTCCGGATTTATATTTAACATTATATACGAAAGTACTAATCTTGCACGTGTATTCATATCATTCAAATCAACATCCGTGAAGCCTCACATGACTAAAGTCACGTGCTTCCAACAGGCATCTTGCGATGCCAGCTCGCTTTAGGCGAGCGGATTGCATTTCTACCATACGGTCTAAACTCAGACATCTTATTACAAAAATACTACATAATTCTTATTATGTGGTAACCACCATCTCCATCCTCTCCAACAACCTCCTATGCTCCTTCCCAGTTGTTTTGATATAAATTCTTGTCGTATCAATACTGCTATGTCCCAGTACATCTGCGAGTTTCGCGATGTCTTTTTTGATTTCATAAAAGCATCTTGCGAACAAATGTCTTAGATTATGAGGAAAGACCTTCTCCTCACTCACCCTTGCCCTCTTACATAGATTTTTCATCTCTCTCCACACATTGCTTCGATTGACGGCTTTACCTGTACTTGTTCGAAATAAAATACCTTCTGCAATCTTCATCTTCTTACTGTAACGAAGCAGGACTTTTTGTAATGCTTTCGGATAGAAGACTTGTCTTGTTTTTCCTTTATTTGAAATTTCTACTCTTCCTTTTCGTAGGGATTCTACGGTGATATAAGAGAGTTCGCTGATTCGAATACCGGTGCTTCCTATCGTCTGGATAATTAGTGCAATACGTTCCTTACCTGTCTCCATAGCGGTAGAAATCAATCGTTTGTACTCTCTCTTTGTTAGATATCTTTCTTCTGGTGAAAAGATTTGTTTTTGAACTTTTAATGATTTGATTTTTAGATCCTGCCATCCTACTACTTCAAAGAAATGGTTGATGGCAGCTAGAAAGGAATTAACACTACTAATTTTGTAGTGTTTTTGTAAATCTTCTTTAAAATTTATGACTTCTTCTTTAGTAATACATCTGTTAGATAGATATTGTTCTAGTTTTTCTATATCTCTTAGATATTTTTCGATGGTATTTTTATTTTTTTCTTCTTTATATAGTGTATCGATAAATTGTTGTTTTAGCTGTTGTGTAATGATTCTTTTCATAATTTCACTCCTTTTTTGTACTATTATGATAATACAAAAAAGGCTGAAATTTCAGCCTTATTTTTCACCATCTGTTTTCATCTGCATCTGATATAAAGTTTTATATTCTTTTTGTGATTGCATCAGCTCTTGATGCGTTCCTACTGTGCATTGTCCCGCTTCCATCCAAATGACTTTGTCAAAGGTTGGAAATAGATAGAGTCTATGAGACAGGATGATTACG
Organism: uncultured Lachnospiraceae bacterium; assembly: GCA_902496125.1. Classification (GTDB taxonomy): domain Bacteria; phylum Bacillota; class Clostridia; order Lachnospirales; family Lachnospiraceae; genus TWA4. The sequence goes on along the minus strand of CABUZU010000036.1, from coordinate 12,046 downwards.
ATACTATCTGTTGCAAGTTTACGAATATGTTCCATAATCTCAATCTCAGTCTTTGCATCGACTGCGGAAAACGGGTCATCGAGTATCATGATTGGTCTTTTATGATATAGAGTTCTAGCAAGAGCGACTCTTGCCTGTTGTCCACCGGATAGGCGAACACCGCCATTTCCAATCATGGTGTCCTCATTTACTTCATGCTCTAAGCAAACGGCTTCTAAGTAAGGACATACATCCTTATTCTCACCTAATGAAATATTTGCTTTTACTGTATCACTCATTAATTCTGGCTGATGTCCCATAAATCCTACAAAGGAAAGTCTGTCTAACTTATCAAACTGTTGCAAGTCTTTGCCATCGATTAATATTTCTCCTGCATAGGGATATTCACATAGAAACGTTTTACCAAGTGTGGATTTTCCACAGGCAACAGGCCCTGTCACGCCAATCACCTGTCCTGGTGCCATATCAAAATTTAAGTCACTAAAAACCTGCTTGCCCTGTGGATAGGCAAATCCTAAATCTCTTACCTGTACCGATTGAACCTTTCTTTCTTTTACAGGCTCTTCTATGATTTCCTTCTTCATCAGTGGTTTCATTCTCTTCCAAGAAACTTCTGCTTTTTGAATGGAATTAAAGAGTTTGGCTGCTCTTGAGGATTTTAATGCAAGTTTGGTAAAGCAGGATTCAAATGTCGTAAACGCTGCGATATTCCAAACGACAAACCCTGTTCCCATCACATTTTTTGCTCCAAACCATAGAATGAAGATCATACTAATCATGGAGATAATCTTGTATACGGGCTGCATCATATTTTCCCACATATTGGCACGAACTGCCTTTTTCTCATAGTCTTCTAGCCTATCTTCATATAGCCTGTCTTGATTTTCTTCTTGTCCATAGACACGGTAAGTAAGTGCATTTGTAATTCTAGCAAGGGTTGCTCCATTTAGCCTTCCAGCACTTTCTCGAAATTCAAAGGTACATTTTGTGACAATCTTTTTTAGAAGTTGTGCCATTACATAGGCAAATGGTGGGAAAATAAGGCTGATACACGCTAGATGCCAATCATAGACCATAAGCATAACCACATAAGAAACCATCGCAACGCCGGTATCAAAGATTTCGGTTGTAAATTTTCTCATGCCTTCTGTACAGGCATCGACATCGGCAATGGTTTTGGTCATCAACTGTCCAACGCTTTCTTCTTCAAATGCAGTTTTGGGTTGATGAATTAAATTGTTGTATACCACATGCTTCATCTTTCGATTGACATTGTTAGCAAATCGTCTGACATAAAACCGCTTGATGCTTCGCATAAACTGTACAAATCCAATTGCTAAAATATAGCTAATTGCTAGAAAAACCATGTCTTTGAAGGTTTTATCTCCCCCTATAATGTCATAAAGACATTGGGCTAGTTTTCCTTCAAACCATGGTCCAACGGTAATTCCAGCATTATACAGTAACCCTGAGACGGTTACTAATAATAATGTCCACTTTTCTGTTTTAAAATAAGAAACTACCCTGTCAGGCTCTTCAATCGTTGTCTTAATCATAATCCACATTCATTAGACAAAGGCCTTTTGCAGGCGCAGTAGGTCCTGCCTTTTTTCTCTCTTTCATCTCTAAAACTTCTACTACTTGTTCTTTACTCATTCTGCCATAGCCTACCTCTAGTAAGGTTCCTACTAAAATCCTAACCATGTTTTGTAAAAATCCATTTCCATGAAAATGAAAATAAATCCTATCATTTTCCTTTACAATCTCAATACGATCTACATTTCTTACGGTTGACTTCTTCTTACTAGGATTCATACAGAAGTTTCGAAAATCATGTTCCCCTGTTAAAACCGTGGCAACCTCTCTCATCTTCTCTAAATTAGGTGAAGTTTCTAGAGTATTTACATACTTACGGTCAAATACAGGTTTTCCTTCTCCATCGTAGCAGGTATAACAATAAGATTTTCCAATGGCATTGTATCTTGCATGAAATCTATAAGAAGCCTCTCTTACCTCTAATACGGCAATATCTTCTGGTAAATACGTATTTAAGTAGGTTTTAATCTGTGTAGTTTCAAAATCAGTCTCAAGATTTACATTAAAAACCATTCCCTTTGCATGAACACCGGCATCGGTTCGGCCGGCTCCAATGATTTCAATCCCTTCTTTGTTACACATCTTAGAAAGAACCTGTTCGATCTTTCCTTGAATGGTCTCCTTACTAGGAAGTCGTTGCCAACCGTGATAACGACTTCCATCATACATCACAATCATTTTATAATTTTTCTTCATTACAGTGCTATTCCTATTTTTTCTCCTATTTTTACAACGGTCTCGATATTATTGATGGAATTTTCTAAAATTCTTTCATCGATCTTTACTACATTTTCTTTGACACAAAGAATAACTGTAGAACCGCCAAATTCAAAACGACCTTTTTCCTGTCCTCTCTTAACTCTTCCCTGTTCTTGATAGTTTACAATCTTACCAACTAATAACGCACCAACTTCCATCATCGCAATCTTTCCAAAATGCTTGCTCTTTAAGATGGAAAACTCTCTAGTATTTTCCTTATAAATGGGATAAACATCATTTGCTAAGGGATTAACGGTATGAAAAACACCTGGTATCTTATAGTTTTTCGATGTTTCTCCATCATCAACATAGCAATATCGGTGATAGTCATCTACGGTTAAACGAAATACCAATAGATAGCCGTTTTGATAGTAATCAGCGATTGTCTGATTTCGAAATAGACTCTGCATCGAATACTGGGTATTCTTAATGCAAAACCTTGAATCTTCTCTTATTTTATAGACACTTAACTTACTATCACAGGGTGCAATAAAATGTGTCCTATTCATATCTATCGGACGACATTCTTTTTTGATTTTTCGCATAAAAAAGTCGTTGTACGAATCATATTTTACACGTTCATATTGGCTCATGTCAATATGGTTTTTCTTAATAAAGGGTTTAATTGCTATTTTTGAAATCCTCGCATTTAATAATCGTCCTACTGTCTTTGAAACCCAAGGCTTGATTAAGATTTTTAGGACTCTTCTACCTGTCTTTGTTTCATATAGCCATTTTAAACACTTTTCCTGACTATTATTTTCCATCTTCTAAATACTCCACGGTTACGTTTGTTTCACTACCTACTAAAGGTGCTTCTGTCTGTTTTTCATGCATAATTCGATATCTTGAGAACAAGATAATTACTAAAACAGCGACACCAACCACTACTACCATTAGGAAGTTCACTTGATTTGATGGTTTCTTTAATTTAAAGTCTACAATAAATAAGGTTCCTACGATAAATAACGTAAGATATAATAACCATTTAAACGTAGACTGAGGAATACAAAAGCTAAGTAAAAATACAAGTGGAAGTGCAATCGCCATCGAAGTAATTGGAAGTCCATGATAGTATTTATTTGCTCCTTCCTCTACCTTTTGACGATTCGTCTCTAATACATTAAAGAATGCAAGACGAATTAATGAGCACACACCATAATAGCAAATGATAAGAACGCCTATTGGACCTCTTACTCCAAGCAGATAACATATCATTGCGGGAAAGATTCCAAAACAGACAATATCACATAATGAGTCAATCTGTACACCGAATAGTTTCTCATCATCACTTCGATCTTTCTTTGTCCTAGCAACCTTGCCGTCAAACATATCTAATAGTCCAGATATGGCTAAGCAGACAATCGCTGTTCGAAATCTGCCATCAATTGCCTGTGTCATTCCAAATATGGAAGAAATCAAGCTTATGTAAGTAAGTATTACGGTATAATCATAAAATCCAATCATTTATTTTCTCCTTTTATCTCTTAAAGTACTAAATATGCCACTACTGTCATAATAGCACTAATTAATAATTCTGTATAGTAACTAAGTCCTCTGCTGACAACCATTGCTGGAAGGGTAATGGTCTTAAAAATCGGAGCAAAAATCGATAAAAACAATTGCTCACTAATACCCATTCCTCCAGGTAGTGGCAGCATATCTACCGATACCGATATCATTCCTTGTAATAAGGTAATTGGTAAAAATCCCACGCCGTGAAAACCAAATGAATAGTAAACTAACGCCGTTACAAAAAATAAAAGCATTCGCTGGACAAACGTAATTGCAAATACATTGACAATTACCATCTTGTGTTCTCTAAAGTAACAAGCGACATCTGCATAACTCTTCATTGAGTTTTCTACTTTTTCTAACCGATATTCTAGTCTCTTTACAATTCCAAACCTTCCTAAAATTCGAATTAAGAAAAGTAGGATATTTTTAGCAAGTGTCGGATGAAATACTAAGATAAGCATTGCCGTTACACAAAATACATTCAGTGCTAATCCTAAATAGCAAATCCCTATTACTGGGTCTAAATATTCAATAATTCCCTTCGGTCTTATCAATAACACTAACAGTCCAATCACTACTAATACTAATTTATAAGTAATCGTAACAATCATTAGTACGAGTGTGGAAATGGATATTGGAAGTTTATCCCTTTTCATAAAGTAAATCTGTGCGGGTTGCCCACCAGTTGCCGATGGGGTAATACAGCTAAAGAAAAATCCTACAAATGAATACAAAAAACAATGTGTAAGTTTAATCTTTTGCTTAATGGTACGCATCATATAAAAAATAATTACAGACTCACTAATGATAAATAAAATAACACATACCACTGCAACAAGCCAATATCGAATATCTGCCTGTTGTATATAGGACACCAGTTCCTTTAAGTCTTGTCCGTGAAAAATATAATAAATGGTTAATCCAAATACTGTAACCAAAAATACGGTATTTAGAATCACATTTTTCTTACTTGCCATAAAAATCTCCAAAAACTTTTAAATTTATTTTTTCAAATACTTCCTCTAATTTTTTATAAAGTAAGTTATGATGACTAAGATAAAAGCAAAGCTCTGCAATTGCAATACCAGAAATCACATCTACAATATAGTGTTGCTTTGTAAATTGTGTGGATGCACAGACGAAAAGAGCAAAGATACAAGAAAAAATCTTATACCAACGTGGAATCTTTTCACTCTTTCTAATGCCTATAAAACAAAACCAACTGACTAAACAATGAATCGATGGAAATAAATTCGTTGGTGAATCAATCCAATACAAAAATCTCATCAGGTTTGCCGATAGACTATTTCCAATGATTTCAGGTCTTACATTCGTTGTAGGAATTAAGATAAAGATAATTCCACAGATAATTCTAGATGACATATCTGCTACAGCAAACTGAAACCATGGCTTTCTTCCCTCTCTTGTAATTAAAATATAATTAATCGCCCAAAAAGCAAAACAAATGAAATAAATATAAACCCATTGTGTTACAAAAGGTACGCTTCTGTCAAACGATGTCGTAAAATCATATCGTTTCACATTCCTTGTTGCAAGCTGTACCCCCCAATATATCAAACAATTTAGTGCAAAGCAACTAATTAATGATAAAACGCCGTAGGCAGGAATCCACTTTTCTATCCATTTTTCGTACCATATTCCAACCTTTGTTTTAATTTTCATCACTCCTCTCTTTGACATTCATTATATCATACCACAAAATTGCTTAATAAGCTAATTAAGATTTTCTTACGATTTTGTAAGTTTGTAGTACAAAAAAAATACCGCCTTGTTTCAAGACGGTATTTTTTGTATTTTTTATTCTTCTTTCGCTCTTGCAGCGACTTCTTTTGCTTGTACATCAGCAGGAGCTTGTTCATAACGAGTAAATTCATATTCATAGGTTCCAATACCACCGGTCATAGAACGAAGGTCTGTATTGTATCCATAAAGTTCAGACATTGGAATTTCAGCAGTAACAACCTGTTTTCCACCATCTACATGGTCCATTCCAAGTACACGTCCACGACGTTTGTTCATATCGCCCATGATATCACCAGCGAAGCTATTTGGTACAGTAACTTTTAATGTTACGATAGGCTCTAATAATACAGGAGATGCTTCCATAATACCATTCTTAAATGCAAGGCAAGTTGCAGTCTTAAATGCCATTTCAGAAGAATCTACAGGATGGTATTTACCATCAATTAAGGTAGCCTTAACACCAACTACAGGATATCCAGCAACTGGTCCCTTAAGAACAGATTCTTGAATACCTTTTTCAACAGCTGGGAAAAAGTTCTTAGGAACTGCACCACCAACAACTCTTTCAGAGAATTCATAAGCTTCTTCTAAGTTGCCACTAGGTTCAAATTCCATTACAACTACACCGTACTGACCATGTCCACCGGATTGTTTCTTATGAGTACCAGTAACGGTGGCTTTTTTACGAATGGTTTCTCTAAATGCAACCTTCGGTCTTGAAAGTTCAATCTCTACTTTATATCTTTCAGCTAATTTACTAGCAACGATTTCTAACTGTTGTTCGCCAATACCATAGAGTAGGGTCTGTCTATTCTCCACATCGTTAACGGATTTTAAGGTTAAATCTTCTGCCATCATCTTAGTAAGACCAGCAGCAACCTTATCATCGTCACCCTTCTTTACTGCATTGTACTTCATATATGTATAAGGTGTAGAAATCTGAGGTTTCGCATAGACAACCTGAGCACCTTTATCTGCGATGGTATCACCAGTAGCAAGACCAGTCTTAGCAACGGCACCGATATCACCAGCTTTTAATTCTTTTACTTCAATGGTTTCTTTACCACGAAGAACATAAATCTTAGAAACCTTTTCTTCTTTTTCTTGTTTTACATTATAAATCGTAGAATCTGCACTAAGCGTACCTGTGCAAACCTTAAATAAAGAGTATTTACCAATGAATGGGTCTACTAAGGTCTTAAATACTTTCGCACTCATATGCTTTTCTGCATCGTATTCTACAGGAATCATTTGACCTGTTGTAATTAAATTACCATATACAGAAGTCTGTGCAGGAGATGGGAAGTATTTACGAATACCATAGATAAGCATCTTAATACCCTGTGCATTGATACCAGAACCCATCATTACAGGAACGATACTGCCATCGACTACATTAGTCTTTAATGCTTCTGAAATTTCTTCATAGGTAAATTCATCACCTTCAAAATAACGTTCCATTAATTCTTCGCTTGTTTCTGCAACAGCTTCCATTAAGGAATCACGGCTAACCTGTACTTGTTCGGAAAGGTATTCTGGAATATCGCCGTCTACAAATTCACTGGTATCACCTACAAATCGACGTCCAGCCATCTTAACTAGATTAACAAATCCTACAAATTTCTCATTCTCACGAATTGGTACATAGAAAGGTGCTACCTTACGACCAAATTTCGTATTTAACTGAACAACTGTATTCTTAAAACTTGCATGGTCATCATCCATATTAGTTACAAAGAATAAACGAGGTAAATGATACTTTTCGCATAGCTCCCAAGCTTTTTCCGTTCCTACTTCTACACCAGACTTGCCATTTACAACAATGACTGCTGCATCTGCTACGCTAATTGCTTCTTCTACTTCACCTACGAAGTCAAAGTAACCAGGGGTATCTAAGATATTGATTTTCACATCTTCCCATTCAATAGGAACAACAGTTGTACTAAGTGAAAAGTTACGTTTAATTTCTTCTTTATCAAAATCACTAATTGTGTTTCCATCAGAAATCTTACCCATTCTATTGGTGAGGCCTGTTACATATGCCATGGCTTCTACTAAAGTGGTCTTACCTGCACCTCCGTGTCCTAATAGTACGACGTTACGAATTTTGTCGGTTTCATAAACGTTCATAATCTGTTACCTCCAATGTTTGTTAATCTTATATATGTGTCTCAAACCGTACTCATATATTAGTATGTCTATTTTACTAAAAAAAACAAAATTTTACAAGCAATTTTTTGCATTTTCACGTTTTTTTTGAAAATTTAAGTTGTTTCGCACTTTAAAGCAAAAAAGTATTGACATTTTTGCCCGCTACAATTAGAATAGGGATTACGCAAACAGCGGATGACTACTAAAATGAAAGGATAAATTACTATGGAAACAATTGGATTTATCGGACTTGGTCTGATAGGCGGTTCCATTGCGAAGGGAATCAGAAGAAAAAATTCTGACATTCGCCTTATTGCATGTGGAGCTTCTAAGAAAACACTAGATATGGCATTAGAATCTGGAGCAGTTGATGCAGTCTACCCAAATGTAGATGAACATCTATCTGAATGTGACATTATTTTCTTATGTGCACCTGTGGAGTATAATATTGAATATCTAGCAAAATTAAAACCGCTGTTAAAGGAAGATTGTATTTTAACCGATGTCGGCAGTACAAAATGCCAAATTCACAAGATGGCTCACAGCTTAGGACTTGATTCTCATTTTATTGGAGGACATCCTATGGCAGGTTCTGAAAAGAGTGGATTTGCCCATTCTACCGACCACTTATTAGAAAACGCTTGGTATATTTTAACACCAACCAAAGATACAAAACCTGAACAGTTACAAAAATTACAAGACATCGTTGCCATGTTAAAGGGGATGTGCCTTGTACTTGACTATAATGAACACGACCGTATTGTTGCTGCAATTAGCCATGTGCCACATTTAATTGCAGCAGCTCTTGTAAACCTTGTTCACGATAATGATAATCCGCTCGAACAAATGAAGTTAATTGCAGCAGGTGGATTTAAGGACATTACTCGTATTGCGTCCTCTTCTCCGATTATGTGGGAGCAGATTTGTACAAGCAATACCGAACCAATTGCCATGATGCTTGAAAAATATATTGATTCTCTAGAAGATATTTTATACAACGTTCAACATAAAAATGGTGCTTCGATTAATGCTTTATTTGAGCGTTCTAGAGACTATCGTAATTCCATTCCTGATAAGGCAAAGGGACCAATTCGCAAAGAATATTCTCTTTACTGCGATATCGTAGACCGTGCAGGTGCTATTGCTACCATTGCAACTACCCTTTCTACCCACCAAATCAGTTTAAAGAATATCGGTATCGTACATAATCGTACCTTTGAAGAGGGTGCTTTAAAAATCGAATTTTACGATCAAGAATCCTTAAATCAGGCAATCGAAGTATTAAATAAATGGAATTATACCATTTATCCAAGAGATTAGAAAAGGAACAGATACTTATGGAATTTACAAAATCAAAATCAGGTTTAAAAGGTGAATTAACCATCCCTGGAGATAAGTCCATTTCGCACCGCAGTATTATGTTTGGTGCTTTAGCAAAGGGAACAACAACGGTTACAGGCTTTTTACAAGGTGCGGATTGTCTATCCACCATTTCTTGTTTTCATAAATTAGGAATTGAAATTGAAAATAACAAAACCGAGGTACTTGTCCATGGTAAAGGCCTTCATGGACTAACCGCACCTACTGAAATCTTAGATTGTGGCAACAGTGGGACAACTACAAGACTCATATCTGGTATCTTAGCCGGTCAACCTTTTACTACTACGCTGACTGGAGATGCCTCGATTCAAAAAAGACCGATGAAACGAATTATGGACCCGCTGACACAGATGGGTGCGAATATTAGAAGTTTAAAGGATAATGGTTGTGCCCCACTTGAGATTTCAACAAGTAGCCTACACGGTATTCATTACCATTCAAAGGTGGCATCTGCACAGGTAAAATCTTGTATCCTACTTGCAGGACTTTATGCCGATGGCATTACTAAGGTAACGGAACCGAATCTATCTAGAAATCATACTGAATTAATGCTACAGGGCTTTGGGGCAAATATTACAAGCGAAGGCACCACCGCAACGATTACTCCTGGCAATGAGCTTTTTGCACAGAATATCATGGTTCCTGGTGATATCTCTTCTGCTGCCTACTTTATTACCGCTGCTCTTTTAGTACCAAATTCAGAAGTTTTTATTAAAAATGTTGGAATCAATGAAACCCGTGATGGTATTTTACGTGTATATAAGGAAATGGGTGCTGATATTACCCTATTAAACAAACGAGTTGCCGGTGGTGAACCCGTTGCCGATTTATTAGTAAAATCTAGTTCATTAAAAGCAACTACAATTGGCGGAAGTATTATTCCTACCTTAATTGATGAGCTTCCAGTTATTGCCGTTGCTGCTTGCTTCGCTAAAGGTACCACAATTATTAAAGATGCAGCCGAGCTTAAAGTAAAAGAATCGAACCGTATCGGCGTTATGGTTGAAAACTTAACAAAAATGGGAGCAAAGGTTACAGAAACCGAGGACGGAATGATTATCGAAGGTGGTCACCCACTCCACGGTGCAACAATTAAAACCTATGACGACCACAGAATTGCTATGAGCTTTACAATTGCTAGCTTATGTGCAGAAGGTGTCACCGATATTTTAGATGCAAATTGTGTCACAATTTCTTATCCAAAATTCTTTGAAGATTTAAACTCTTTACAATAAATAAAAGCACCCACTACGTTGTAGTGGGTGTTAGTATTATTTCAATAGCATCATCAGTTCATTACTTCTCGTAATAAATGCACTCATTCTTTCAGGGCTTAAGCTGCCATGACTAAGTAGTGCTAAATCATAAAGCTGTTCACAAATCTTATCCGTGTGTTCGCCTTCTGGATTATCAATGACATATTGAACTAATGGATGAGTGATATTTAAGACTAATGTCATGCCATCGCCATTGCCAAACATAGAAGAATCCATTCCATACATCTTCATCATATCCTGCATTCTTCTACTCTGTTCAGAAAGGGTTACCATAGAGGCAACATCAGCACTCTTTAACTTCTCAGCCTTTACTTCTAACTGTTCATTTCCTAAAACCTTACGGAATAAATCCGTCATAGATTTTGTCGTCTCTTCTAATTTCTTTGTTTCTTCTTCTGTAGTTTCTTCCTTGAAGGAATCATTTAAATCACCATCAACTCTTGTAAAGTGAAGATTTTCATTCTTTTGTTCTAGGTGACTGATATAAGGATTATCAATTCTTGCATTTAAGATTACTACATCGATTCCTGCATCTTTATACATCTTCACATATTGAGCTTGTTCTTTTTCATCGTCAATATAGAAAATCGTATTTTCATGTTTTTCTTTATTTGCTTCTAAGCATTCTGCCAAAGTCTTATATTCGCCATCAATGTTTTTAAGAAGCATGTAATCTTTCATCTTATCGTCGAATTTTTCATCTTTTAAGCAGCCATATTTGATAAATGGACTGATATCATCCCAATATTTAATATAGTTGTCTTTATCTGTTTTACACATACCAGTTAACTTATCAGCAACCTTCTTTGTGATGTAATCAGAAATCTTCTTTACAAATCCATCGTTTTGTAATGCACTTCTTGATACATTAAGTGGTAAATCAGGACAATCAATGACACCTTTTAGAAGCATTAAGAACTCTGGAATAACTTCTTTGATGTTATCAGCGATAAATACTTGGTTGTTATATAATTTAATCACACCTTCTGCTGATTCATATTCAATATTAATCTTAGGGAAGTATAAAATACCTTTTAAGTTAAATGGATAGTCCATATTTAAATGAATCCAGAACAATGGCTCTTTATAGTCGTGGAATACTTTGGTATAAAATTCCTTGTATTCTTCTTCTGTACATTCATTAGGATGTTTTGCCCAAAGTGGAGTTGTATCATTTAAAGGTACTGGACGTTTATTAATCTTAACCTTCTCTTTAGCTTCTTCTCCTTCTTTAGCTTCTTCTACGATATTTTCTACAACGACATCATCATCTCTTACTTCTTTTGCATCTATCGTTTCATATTCTTGTTCCTTATTTGCAACTTCTAAATAAATTTCAGTTGGCATGAAAGAACAGTATTTCTCTAATACTTCTTTTGCACGATATTCATTACTAAATTCGTAGCTATCTTCATTTAAATATAATTTAATGGTTGTACCAACACTTGTCTTATCGGAAGCACCCATTTCAAAATCGGTACCTGCCTCAGATTCCCAATGAACAGCCTCTGCACCTTCTTTATAAGATAGAGAATCAATGATTACCTTATCTGCTACCATGAATGCAGAATAGAATCCCAAACCAAAATGTCCGATAATCT
>CABUZU010000035.1 GCA_902496125.1 uncultured Lachnospiraceae bacterium | reverse complement strand
ATTAGGGATTGCGTCGACACATGGAGAAGCTGTCGAACTGGTTACAACTATCATTAATGAGGTATATCAAAAAACAGGAACTGTTAATGTAAGACAATATTTCCAAGGTTAGGTGGTGGCAAATGCTTCATATTATTGGAATGATATTAAAAATATTGGGAATCCTTATATTGGTAATATTAGGACTTTTGTTATTAATTCTTTTGACAGTTTTGCTAGTGCCTATTCGATATGAAGCTTCTTTAGAAAAACAAGAAAAACTATTGGCAAATGGAAAGGTTTCCTGGTTATTTTCGATTATTAAATTAGAATTTTCATATTCAGAGGATGGAATGACTGCGCAATTTAAGCTCTTTGGTAGGAGGAAAAAAGAAGAAGAACCTACAACAGAATATGAATATAGCGAGGAGCAAATTACTGCTTTAGAAAGAGAGATTCATGAAGATGTAGAGCAAGAAAAAGAGGAACCTAGGTCAGCACAAGAAGCAGTAGAAGAAATTCATCCAATAGAAGATAATGAATTAATCGAAGAGTATCAAGAAGATGATACAGAATACGATGACGAAGAAGAAGTAAAAAAGGAGCCTTCCCAGTTAAAAGAAAAAGTATTAGAAATTTATGAGTTTATAAAGAAGCCTTCTGTTAGAAACACAATAGGAAAGATTTTTAATAGATTAAAAAAGACAACAAAGAAAGTTTTACCAAGAAAGCTTGATGCTAATATTCACTTTGGATTTGGAGATCCTGCTATTACAGGAGCGGTACTTGCAGTTGCGAGTATGTTTTATGCATTGTATTGTGGCTGTATTCATTTAGAACCGGATTTTGAAAGTGAAGAAATCGTAATAAATGGCAATATTGATATGAAAGGAAAAATTCGATTCATATACTTTTTAGGCTTTTTGATAAAAACGGCGATGGATATATGGTTTGATAAAGAAATAAGAACCTTCATTATGAAGATGTTAAGGAGGTAAGAACATGGCTGAAAATAACAATTTTAATTCATCCGTAGAATCTTTATTTAAAGGAATGGAAAATTTCTTAACTACAAAGACAGTAGTAGGTGACGCAATTCACTTAGATGATACCATTATTTTACCTTTAGTAGATGTGACTTTTGGATGTGGAGCAGGTTCTTCGGCAAAAGCAGATAAAAAAAGTAATGGCGCAGCAGGGGGAATGACTGGTAGAATTAGTCCAAGTGCGGTACTAGTAATTCAAAATGGAAATACTAAGCTTGTCAGTTTAAAAAATGCAAATAATGTGACAAAGGTCATTGATATGGTTCCAGATTTAATTAATAAATTTGTATCAGGAAAAGATGAAAAAGTAACGGTATCAGATGAAGAAGTAAAAAAGGCTGCAAAGGAAGCAGGAGTAAAAGAGGAAAAAGCATAGAATAGAAACTATCACATATAATATATCAATAAGGATAGGAGAAAAAATAGAGTTTGAAAAAATTATTTGGACTGATGCTATTTTGTATAGGATTTGGAATGGCAATTATGATTTTTCTTCCTATCAATATTTGGGTGATTTTAGTTATTATTTTAATTATGATTATAGGCTACAATTTATTTTGTAGTTGTAAATGAAAAAGAGGATGTGTCGTCACACATCCTCTTCCTTTTGCCATGCATGGAAATAATTAATCTAATATAATAAGATTAGGCTCTTTCTACGAAACCTGATTTTAAACAAGAAGTGCAAACGTACATCTTCTTTGCTCCGCCATTAACCTTAACCTTAACAGATTTCACATTGTTTTTCCACATTTTGTTAGAACGTCTGTGGGAGTGGCTCACGTTGTTACCGAAATGAGCACCTCTTTCACAAATTACACATTTAGCCATGACTGCACCTCCTTTTCATTCTATCATTGAACTTATAGTGTACAAGTCCACAACGAGAATATAATAGCAGATATTTTGATAAAATGCAAGCAAAATTTTTAAATATAAAGAAATTTTATTTTTTATTGGATTTTTTGCTAAAATAGGGTATAATAAAAAATGAATGCATAAAATAAATGGAGGAATATGTATGAAGTGTCGTATAAACAATAAATATGGCGAAATCGCAATTGATACAGAAGTAATTGCTAAATATGCAGGAAGTGTTGCGGTTGAATGCTTTGGTGTTGTAGGTATGGGTGCTGTCAGTATGAAAGACGGTTTAGTAAAGTTATTAAAGAAAGAAAGTCTTACTCGCGGCATTACAGTTACAGTAGAAGATAATAAGGTTCAGATTGATTTTCACATTATTGTTATTTACGGAGTAAGCATTTGTACAGTATGTGATAATTTAATTGAAACAGTAAAATATAAAGTAGAGCAATTTACTGGTGCACAGATATCAAAAATAAATGTATATGTTGAAAGTGTACGTGTAATTGATTAAGGAGGAATTTATTGTGGCAACAGTCGGTGTTGATGCTGTCGTTTTAAAGAAGATGTTTTTGTCAGGGGCAAAAAATCTAGAATTAAATAAAGAATGGATTAACGAATTAAATGTATTTCCTGTCCCCGATGGAGATACAGGTACCAATATGACTTTGACAATTATGTCGGCAGCAAAAGAAGTTCAAAGCGTAGAATCCCCAACAATGGAGAAAGTTGCAAAGGCAATTTCTTCTGGTTCACTACGCGGTGCTAGAGGTAACTCTGGTGTTATTTTATCTCAGTTATTTAGAGGATTCTGTAAAAGAATTAAATCAGAAGAAAAGATTACGAATGAAGTCTTTGCAGAAGCGTTTAATAAAGCAATCGAAACAGCTTATAAGGCTGTTATGAAGCCAAAGGAAGGAACAATTCTTACGGTAGCTAAGGCTATGGCTGATAAGGCAAGTGAATTAGCGGTTCAAGATTTAGATCGTATGGATATTTTCCGTAAGGTGTTAGATGAAGGAAATGCAACTCTACAAAAGACCCCTGAGATGTTACCAGTATTAAAAGAAGCTGGTGTAGTCGATTCTGGTGGACAAGGTCTTATGGTTGTCTTAGAAGGTTGTTATAGTGCTTTAATTGGTAAACCATTAGAGATTGATTTAGATGTTCCAAAGACTAAACCAGATTTAGCTAAGATTTCAGCAAATCAAGCAGAAATTTCAACAGCAGATATTAAGTTTGGTTATTGTACAGAATTTATTGTAAACTTAGAAAAACCATTTGGTGAAAAAGAAGAAGAAGCTTTTAAGAATTATTTATTATCCATTGGTGATTCATTGGTATTAGTATCAGATGATGAAATCGTTAAGATACACGTACATACCAATGATCCAGGTCTTGCAATTCAAAAAGGTCTTTCATTTGGTTCGCTTTCTAAGATGAAGATTGATAACATGAGAGAAGAGCATCAAGAAAAATTAATCAAAGATGCCGAAAAAGTAGCAAAAGAACAATTAGAAGCAGATGCTAAGAAGAAGGAAACTCCTAGGGTACCTTATGGATTTATTTCTGTATCTATTGGTGCTGGTATTGATGAAATCTTTAAAGAATTACATGTAGACTACTTAATTTCAGGTGGTCAGACGATGAATCCTAGTACAGAAGATATGTTAGAAGCAATTGATAGAGTCAATGCAGATACAATTTTCATTTTACCAAATAATAAAAATATTATTTTAGCAGCAGAACAGGCAGCAAGTCTTACCGAAGATAAGAAGATTGTTGTAATCCCTTCAAAATCCATTCCACAGGGAATTACTGCAGTTCTTAATTTCTCTCCTGACGCTTCACCAGAAGAAAATGAAGAGACAATGAAAGAAGAAATGCAAAATGTAAAGACTGGTCAGGTAACTTATGCGGTTCGTAATACCTCAATTGATGGTAAAGAAATCCATGAAGGCGATATTATGGGCATTGATGACCATTCAATTGCAGCAGTTGGTAAGGAATTAAATGAAACAACACTAGAACTATTAGACCATATGGTAGATGAAGACTCTGAATTAATTAGTATTTACTATGGTGATGGTATTAGTGAAGAGACTGCGAATGAATTAAAAGAAGCAGTAGAAGAAAAATTTGGCGATTGCGAAATCGAAATGTATGAAGGTGGACAGCCTGTTTACTATTATCTATTATCTGTAGAATAAGATGTTAAAAGATTTATTAACTACCTTAAAGGGTGTTGGCGCACAGACGGCCCAAAAAATGGAAAAATACGGAATATACACAAAAGAAGATTTGATTAGATTTTATCCAACTTCTTATGATGAACTAGAAGCACCAGAGGAGATTTTGCAGGTAAAAGAAGGGGGAATTTATGCAATTTCAGGCTATTTTAATAAGCCCCTAGTAACGATTAAGAATCTTCAGGCACTTTCGGGTGAATTTTATGATGATACTGGGAAAATTTCCGTATTATGGTATCATATGCCTTATTTAAAGAAGAGCATTTATTTAAATTATAGATATGTTCTAAGAGGTAGGGTAACTAAGAAAGGAAACCGGTTGTATCTGATACAGCCGGTTCTTTATATTCCAGAAGATTATGATAAATTAAAGCAGACACTTTTACCAATTTACCCTAAAACAGGAGTTGCAACAAAGCTGCTTCGAAATATGATTGCAAATTGTTTAAATGATGAAGAAGAAATTTATGATTTTTTACCCGAAAATCTTCGAAAAAAGTATCATTTAATTACAAAAAGTGAAGCGTATCAGACGATACATTTTCCAGAAAATAAAGATTGTTTACGAATTGCTAGAAGACGATTGGTTTTCGATGAATTTTTTATCTTTTTACTCTCAGTTGAAGAACTTAAGAAAAATAGTAAGAAGGTTGAAAATAACTATATGATAAAGAAACAAGAATCAGCGAAAAAAGTAATAGAGGGTTTATCTTATGAGCTAACTAATGCACAACAGAGAACGTTAAAAGAAATTTTAGCCGATATGAGTGGAAGTTATATCATGAATCGTCTAGTACAGGGTGATGTTGGATGTGGTAAGACAATTTTAGCCTTTTTATCCATGTTATGTGTTGCAGATTGCGGCTATCAGAGTGCCTTAATGGCACCGACAGAAGTTCTTGCAAGGCAGCATTATGAAGGACTTGTAACTTTATTAAAAGAGAATCATTTGTCTTATCAGGTTGAATTGTTAATTGGAAGCATGACAGCAAAAGAAAAACGTCTAGCTTATGAACGTATTGAGAATAATCAAGTTCAATTCATTATCGGAACTCATGCATTAATTCAAGAAAAGGTAAGTTATGATAAGTTAGCACTTGTTATTACCGATGAACAACATCGTTTTGGCGTTCGACAACGAGAAAGCTTCTCAAAGAAATCAAAAGACCTACCTCATGTAATGGTGATGAGTGCAACGCCAATTCCAAGAACTCTAGCTTTAATTTTATATGGCGACTTAGATATTTCTGTAGTCGATGAAATGCCGGCTTATCGTTTGCCAATTAAAAATTGTGCAATTGGAATACAAGAAACGAATAAAGCTTGGAATTTTGTAGAGGGACAGGTAAAAAAAGGACGTCAAGCTTACATTATTTGTGCAATGGTTGAAGAAAGTGAAAATTTAGAAGCAGAGAATGTAATCGAATACTATGAGAAATTAAATCATTATTATCAAGAAAAATATACACTTGGAATCTTACATGGCAAGATGAAGGCAAAAGAAAAAGATGAAATAATGCAGCGTTTTGCCAATAAAGAAATTGATGTATTAATTTCTACTACTGTTATAGAAGTGGGAGTCAATGTGCCCAATGCCACGGTTATTGTTATTGAAAATGCAGAGCGATTTGGTTTGTCACAGCTTCATCAGCTTCGTGGACGAGTAGGTAGAGGAAGACATCAATCGTATTGCATTTTTATTAATCATTCCGATACGAAAGTCAGTAAACAGAGGTTAAATACTTTAGTTAACTCAAATGATGGATTCTTTATTGCTTCAGAAGACCTAAAACAAAGAGGTCCAGGAGATTTCTATGGAATTCGTCAAAGTGGAGAATTAGTTTTTAATTTAGGAGATATCTATACCGATGCCAATGTATTAAAAGATGCGAAAGAAGCAGCACAGATCATGGTTGGTAAAATTAAGATATCTTCAGATATGAATATCATTTTATAAAGGAGGAAATCATGGAGAATAATTCAAGCTTTTTTGCAAACACAGCCTGTAAATACTATCCTTGTCACGAAGGAGTAGAAGACTTTAACTGTTTATTTTGTTATTGCCCATTAAATGCAATGGAACACTGTCCAGGTCATCCACATTTTATTGAAGTAAAGGGAAAAATAATCAAAGACTGTATGGGATGTAACTTCCCACATAAACCAGAAAACTATGATATTATCATAGAATTTTTGAAGAAAAATATGTATTCATTTAGTAAAGAAGCATTAAAGAGAAATAAGTAATTACATAAGGGGAGAGCTGTCTCCCCTTATTTTATTCATCGTCACTTTCTTGTAGCTGTTCTCTTGCATTATCAAATGCATCATAAGCATCCTGTAATCCATAAATAAAGTTTGCATAATTTTCTTGGAAAGTATCAACGTGATTGCCAATTAGCGTTTGCACTTGTTCTAATAAATTATCAGAATAAGACATAATATGATCTCTCATTGCATCTGCTTGATTTTCTGCGTAATCTTGAATTTGTTTTGCTTGTTCTTGTGCTTGTGCAACAATTTGTTTTGCTTCTTCTTTGGCTTGTTTTACAATTTCATTTTCATTAATCATCTGATTATTTTGAATTGTCGCATTATTTAAAATCTTTTGAGCTTTGGCATTCGCATCGGCAAGAATTGCCTCTTGTCTATCAATAATTTGTTTGCATCGGTCTAAATCATCAGGAATTTCCATACGCAAATCGCCAATCAATTCATTTAAATAATTTCTATCAGCAATAATATTCTTAGAAAATGCCTGTACTTTGCAACTATCTAAATAATCTTCTAATTCATTTAAGATTTCTTCAATTCGATTCATAAATTAATATCCCCCTTAGTGACTAAGCTTTCGTATAAATAAATGCTTATTTGTTTTATAATTTTTCTCTTTTATCATTTCGTATCCCATATCTGTTAGATAAGAAAAATCAGTCTCTAGTGATGCTTCTACAATGATTAATGTATCATCAGAAATAAGAGAAGAATCTTTTATCATATCTAAAACTTTATATTCTAATTTTTGATTATATGGTGGATCCATAAAAATAATATCAAAAGTAATCGGCATTGTAATAAGCCTAGAAAGTCCAGAGAATACATCTTGATTCATAAGCATTGCATGTTCTTGCAAATGAGTAAATTGCAAGTTTTCTGATATTACAGAGCACACCGCTTTCGATTTTTCAATAAAATAAGCTTCTTTTGCACCACGGCTTAAAGCTTCAATTCCAATTCCGCCACTGCCGGCGAATAAATCTAGAAAAGTACATCCGAAAATATCATTTTGAATCATATTAAAAAGAGTTTCCTTGATACGGTCTTGCGTAGGGCGAGTATCCATACCTTTTGGTGATTTTAAAGGCAAGCGTTTCGCACTGCCAGCTATTACTCTCATATAGTCCTCCTAAAGTTCTTTAGTTTCATAACCTTAATTATAAAGCTTGTTTACTAAACTTACAAGCGATTTTTAAGAATATTATGATAATTTTGAAAAAGGGTATTGATTTTTTTTTCAAAATGGTCTATGATACATATCAGTTTCAAAATGTCCGTCAACAGGAGATAGATGTTTTACTAGAAAAAACAAAGGAGAGAAAATAAGATGAGTGGAAAGTTAAAAGTAGGTATTCTTGGAGCAACAGGAATGGTTGGTCAAAGATTTATTAGTTTATTAGAAAATCACCCTTGGTTTGAGGTAAAGGTAGTAGCAGCAAGTCCTCGTTCAGCTGGTAAGACTTATGAAGAAGCAGTAGGTGGACGTTGGAAGATGGATACTCCAATGCCAGAAGCAGTAAAGAAATTAGTGGTTAAGAATGTAAATGAAGTAGAAGCAGTATCAAGCGAAGTAGACTTTGTATTTAGTGCTGTAGATATGTCTAAAGATGAAATCAAAGCAATTGAAGAAGCTTATGCAAAGACTGAGACACCTGTAGTTTCTAATAACAGTGCACATCGTTGGACTCCAGATGTACCAATGGTAGTACCTGAATTAAATCCACAGCATTTAGCTGTAATTGCTGACCAGAAGAAACGTTTAGGAACTAAGAGAGGTTTTATCGTAGTAAAACCAAATTGTTCTATTCAAAGTTACACTCCAGCACTTCATGCATTATTAGAATTTGAGCCTACTCAGGTTGTAGCTACAACTTATCAGGCAATTTCTGGTGCAGGTAAAACCTTTAAAGATTGGCCAGAAATGATTGATAATGTAATTCCTTATATTGGTGGAGAGGAGGAAAAGAGTGAACAAGAGCCTCTTAGAATTTGGGGTCATATTGAAGATGGTAAAATTGTAAAAGCACAGGCTCCATTAATTACCTGCCAGTGTATCCGTGTTCCAGTAACAAATGGACATACAGCTGCTGTATTTGTAAACTTTAAGAAAAAACCTACGAAGGAACAAATGTTAGAACGTTGGGCTTCCTTTAAGGGACTTCCACAAGAATTAGAACTTCCAAGTGCTCCAAAACAGTTTATCAAATATTTTGAAGAAGACAATCGTCCACAGGTTGCTCTTGATAGAAATTATGAAAACGGTATGGGAATCTGCATTGGTCGTTTAAGAGAAGATACTTTATTTGATTATAAATTTGTAGGTTTATCTCATAATACATTAAGAGGTGCAGCAGGTGGAGCTGTTTTAATTGCTGAACTTTTAACTGCACAGAAATATATTACTGCAAAATAGTAGTGGAGGAAGAGAATGAGCATTGTAACTAGCGAATTTGGAAAGACAAAATCAGGAGAAGAAACTCATTTATATACCATTACAAATGAAAGTTGTTCGTTATCTGTTACCGATTTTGGTGCTGTATTAGTATCTGTTAAGGTTCCAGATAAAAATGGAAATGTAGAAGATGTGGTTTTAGGCTGTAACGACGCATTAGGATATGAAACAGAGAGTAGCCATTTAGGCGGTACAATCGGTAGAAATGCAAATCGTATTGCAGGAGCAAGTTTAGTCATCAATAAGAAAGAATATTTATTAGAGGCGAATAATAGTTGCAATAACCTACATAGTGGTTTAGATTATTATGATAAGAGAATGTGGCAGGTAAAGCCAATTGATGATAATTCAAATGAGGTTTGTTTTGTATTAAAAAGCCCTCATATGGACCAGGGCTATCCAGGTAATTTAGAGGTTTGTGTCACCTATACATTGACAGATGATAACAGTGTAGAAATTACTTATGATGCTATTTCTGATGCAGATACGATTGTAAATATGACAAACCATTCTTATTTCAATCTTTCAGGCGATGGAAATGGAACAATTGAAAACCATAAAATGTGGATTGATGCCGATGAATATACTCCTTTTGATGAGGAATCCATTCCAACAGGAGAGATTGTTAGCGTAGAAGGAACAAGATTTGATTTTAGAACAGAACATGTAATTGGCGAAGATTATGACCATAACTGGGTGTTAAAAAATCAAGGCAAGCTTCAATTAGTAGCAACCTATTCGGATGAAGAGAATGGAAGAGTTATGGAGGTCTTTACTGATTTACCAGGTATTCAAGTTTACACCGGAAATGGATTATCGCAGACTGGACGTGGCGGCGAATATACAAAACACAGTGCTATCTGCTTTGAAACTCAGTATTTTCCTGACAGTGTTCATCATGAAAACTTCCCTTCACCGATTCTAAAAGCAGGTGAAAAGTATCATTCTGTAACAAAATATCGCTTTACAGTAAAGTAATAAAAGCGTGAAAGAACTCCTAGAAAAAGGAGTTCTTTTTTAAATTCCTCTTGATACTTTTTGATAGCTGTGCTAACATATTGAAGTGTATAAAAGGGAGAGAAACGATGAGTGACGAGTTATTAAAAATCGAAAAAAATATTATCGATACCGATATGTATTTAAAACTTCGAAAAGATGTCGGATGGAAGGAATTAACGAGAGAACAAGCTACGAAAGCTTTAGATAATTCGCTATGCACGATATGTGCCACTTTAGCAGGACAACCAATTGGCATGGGAAGAATTGTAGGCGATGGCAGTGTCATTTGTTATATTCAAGATTTAATTATTCATCCGAATGCACAAGGAATGGGTGTAGGTTCACTTTTAATTAAAAGCTTAATTGGATATGTAGAAGAGATTACACCAGAAGGCACAGAAATGATGCTTGATTTAATGTGTGCAAAAGGCAGAGAAGATTTTTATATTCAACACGGTTTTATTGCAAGACCCACAGATGCTTTAGGACCGGGTATGATTATGTATATAAAGAAGTAAAATAGGAGGAAGAAAAATGGCAAAAAAATACTATGCATATGTAGGCTCTTATACCTATATTGGCAAAAGTAAAGGAATTACCATCTTTGAAGTAGATGTAGAGAAAGGCAAATTCACAAAAGTGGATGAAATCAAATGTAATAATGCATCTTATATGACGATTTCAAACAGTGGTAAATTCTTATATTCGATTGTAGATGAAGGAGTAATTGCTTTTGAAATTCAAAAAGATGGACATTTAGTACGTCTTAATAAGCAGTCTATTAAAGGAATGAGAGGTTGCCATATTGTAATTTCACCAGATGATAAATATTTATTTGTCGGCGGATATCATGATGGTAAAGCAACTGTTGTTCGTTTAAATGAAGATGGTTCAATTGGAAATGTTACAGATGGTATTTTCCATAAAGGACTTGGTGGTGTTGCAGAAAAGAGTCATCGTCCCCATGTTGACTGTGTCCGTTTAACACCAGATAATAAATATTTATGCGCTGTAGATTCTGGTGTTGACCAGATTAAGATTTATGGATTCTCACAAGTTCATGGTTCTATCACACTTCGTGATATTGTAAGATGTGAATTAGATTCTGGCCCTAAAAAGATTGTATTTTCAGATGATGGAAGATTTATGTATTTGATTTGTGAGCTTGCAAATACTCTTTCTGTTTACAGCTATGATGGAACAGGAACTTTACCAAAATTTGAATGTATTCAAAAGCTTCCTACAATTCCTAAAGGAGTAAATAATTTGACTGCATCGATTACGTTAAAATTATCTCACGATAATCAGTATATCTATATCAGTAATGCTGGTGACAACAGTATTAGTATTTTTAAACGTGATGCAGAAACAGGTTTAGTTACATTCTTAAATGCAATCCCGATTGCAGGTGACTATCCAAAGGATATTGCAATCTTCCCAGATGATGAGCATATTTGTTCTGTAAACCATGAGACAGGAACACTTACATTCTTTACAATTAATCATGAAAAGGGATTATTGATTATGAATCAGGCTCCTGAGAAGGTAGATGAACCAAATTGTTGCCAATTTGTATGCATTGATGATGAAAATTAATTAAAATAAAAGGAAGCGACGAATAAAATAGTTGCTTCCTTTTTGAATTTATAGTATAATAGGCTTGACATTTCTTTCAAAGTGTATTATGATAACACTATCGAACATTAGTTCATTTTAGGAGGTAATATGGTAAAGGTAAATGAAGATAAATTAAAAGCTTTAGACAATGCAGTAGCACAGATTGAGAAACAGTTTGGTAAGGGTTCTATTATGAAACTAGGAGACACCGCCAGTATGAATGTAGAGACAATTCCAACTGGT
This sequence comes from uncultured Lachnospiraceae bacterium, assembly GCA_902496125.1. Lineage (GTDB taxonomy): Bacteria > Bacillota > Clostridia > Lachnospirales > Lachnospiraceae > TWA4. The sequence goes on along the minus strand of CABUZU010000035.1, from coordinate 4,518 downwards.
TGTCTGAGCCTAGATATCGCAATGGGGCTTGGTGGTATTCCTAAGGGACGTATTATTGAGATTTATGGACCTGAATCAAGTGGTAAGACAACTGTAGCACTCCATATGGTAGCCGAAGTTCAAAAAAGAGGTGGTATTGCAGGCTTTATCGATGCAGAACATGCATTAGATCCAGCTTACGCACAGAAAATTGGCGTAGATATTGATGAACTTTATATTTCACAGCCAGATAATGGTGAACAGGCATTAGAGATTGCAGAAACGATGGTTCGTTCAGGTGCTGTTGACATTATTATTGTCGACTCCGTTGCTGCGTTAGTTCCTAAGGCAGAAATCGATGGTGATATGGGAGATGCTCATGTAGGACAACAGGCAAGACTCATGTCGCAGGCACTTCGTAAATTGACTGGTATTACGAATAAATATGGATGTACGGTTATTTTCATTAACCAGTTACGTGAAAAGATTGGTGTAATGTTTGGTAATCCAGAAACAACAACAGGTGGTCGTGCACTTAAGTTTTATTCTACGATGCGTTTAGATGTGCGTCGTACAGAATCTTTAAAGCAAAATGGTGAGATTATTGGTAACCGTACACGTATTAAAGTAGTTAAGAATAAGATTGCACCACCATTTAAGGAAGCTGAATTTGATATTATGTTTGGTAAGGGAATCTCTAGAGAAGGCGATATTTTAGACCTTGCAGTTAAATTCGATATCGTAGATAAGAGTGGTGCTTGGTATGCTTATAGTGGAGAAAAAATTGGCCAAGGTAGAGAAAATGCGAAGAACTTTCTATCAATGAATCCATTAGTAATGAAAGAGATTGATTCGAAGGTAAGAGTAGCATGTGGTTTTAATGCTCCAATGGAAGTCGAAGAAGACCTTACTGGGGTAGATGTAGGATAATGTGAAAAATCACTTGCATTTTTTAGATAAGTGTGTTATCCTTATAGAGATGTATACTAGTTGTTCGGGAAAGAGTGGGCGTGAGTCCACTCTTTACTGTTTGTATTAACAACTTGAAACAAAAAATGAGATAAGAAGAAAGGATGACGGATTTGGTAAAAAGAGAAGACATTGAAAAACGCTCAGAAGAGCTCTTGCTTCCAATTATTGAAGCAAATAATTTTGAATTAGTTGATGTAGAATATGTAAAAGAAGGTAGCAACAAATATTTACGCGCTTATATTGATAAAGAAGGTGGAATTACCATTGATGACTGTGTCTTGGTAACGAGAGCTTTTAATGAAATTTTAGATAGGGAAGATTACATTGACGAAAGTTATACTCTAGAAGTGAGTTCTCCAGGTCTTGGTCGTCCGTTAAAGAAGGATAAAGATTTTAATAGAAGTATGGGAAAAGCAGTAGAGGTTCGATTATTCCGTTCTTTAAATAGAAAGAAGGAATATGAAGGAATCTTAAAGGCTTATGATAATGAAACAGTTACCATTACATTAGAAGATGATGAAGATTTAGTTTTAGATAGAAGTAATATTGCATTAATTCGTTTAGCTTTTGACTTTTAAGTATTAGATGGGAGGATACGGAAAATGAATAAAGAATTATTAGAAGCACTTGATGTGTTAGAAAAAGAAAAAGAAATCAGCAAAGAAACGATGTTAGAAGCCATTGAAAACTCTTTAATTACTGCATGTAAGAACCATTTTGGTCGTGCAGATAATGCGAAGGTTGAAATTAATAGAACTACTGGTGATTTTAAAGTATTTTTAGAAAAGAAGATTGTAGAAAATGTAGAAGATACTCTTACTGAGATTAGTTTAGAACAAGCAAGAAATCTTAAAAAAAGTGGTCGTTATGGAATTGGTGATACCGTAAAGGTAGAAGTAAAATCAAAAGAATTTGGCCGTATTTCTACTCAGATTGCAAAGAATGTTATCTTACAAAAAATTCGTGAAGAAGAACGTAAATCTGTATACAATCAATATCATGCAAAAGAAAGAGAAGTAGTAACTGGTATTGTACAGCGTTATGTAAAAGAAAATGTAAGCATTAACTTAGGAAAATGCGATGCACTTTTAACTGAAAATGAACAGGTAAAGGGTGAACATTACATGCCTACTGAACGTATTAAGGTTTATATCTTAAGCGTAGAAGAAACTAGTCGTGGACCTAAGGTTAAGGTATCTAGAACACATCCAGAACTTGTAAAACGTTTATTTGAAGAAGAAGTTACAGAAGTAAAAGATGGTATTGTAGAGATTAAGGAAATCTCTCGTGAAGCAGGTTCTCGTACAAAGATGGCCGTTTGGTCTAATGATCCAAATGTTGACCCGGTTGGTGCATGTGTAGGTGTAAACGGTGCGAGAGTTAATGCAATTGTAGAAGAACTTCGTGGTGAGAAGATTGATATTATCAATTGGGATCCAAATCCAGCAATCTTAATTGAAAACGCATTAAGCCCAGCAAAAGTAATTTTTGTTATGGCTGATGAAGAAGAAAAAACAGCAAAGGTAATTGTTCCAGATTATCAGCTTTCTCTAGCAATTGGTAAAGTTGGACAGAATGCAAGACTTGCTGCAAAACTTACAGGATATAAGATTGATATTAAGAGTGAAACTCAGGCAAGAGAAGCAGGTCTTTACAAAGAATTAGGCTTAGATGTAAATTCAGAAGCACAAGATGACTATACAGGATACAGTGAATTTGATGTAGAACAAGAGGAAAGTGCTACAGAAGAAGCAGAAACGCAAGTAGAAGAAAAAGTAGAAGAGCCAAAGACTTTAGAAGAATTAGTAGGTTCACAGGTATTTGAAGAAATTAAAGAAGAACCTGTAGTAGAAGAAAAAGTAGAAGAACCAGAAGAAGTAGATATGGATTTAGAGGAATTATTACAAGCTTTAGAAGAAGACTAAGAATGGGAGTGTTAAAGGTTGAAGAAAAAAATTCCTATGAGACAATGCATTGGATGTAGGCAGATGAAGGCAAAGAATGAGATGATTCGAGTAATTAAGACATCTGAGAAGGAATTTTTCATTGATGCGAATGGTCGTAAAAATGGAAGAGGAGCTTATATTTGCCAAAATGTAGAATGTCTAAATCAGGCAATTAAAACAAAAGGATTGGAACGCTCTTTTCAATGTGCAATCCCTAGTGAAGTATATGAACAGCTGAAAAAGGAGATGGAACAACTTGAAAACTGATAAAATTCTTTCTTTTTTAGGACTTGCAAAAAAAGCAGGTAAAGTAGAAAGTGGAAGTTTTTGTGTAGAAAAGGCAGTAAAATCTGGTAAAAGTTATTTAGTGTTGTTAGCAGAGGATGCTTCCTTAAATACACAAAAGGATATTAAAAATATGTGTGCTTATTACAAGGTACCATGTATGACATATGGGAATAAGGAAAGCCTTGGAGATGCAATTGGTTGTGAAAATCGTGTATGCATTGCAATTACTGATGAAGGCTTTGCAAAAGGTGTTATTTCAAAAGTTCAAAAGGCAAGGGAGCTTGAAAAGGTTTTATTAAATGGAGGTAAATAGATGTCAGATAAGAAAGTAGTTAATCCAAGTGAAAATGGAGGGGACAGCAATGCTTCTAAGAAGCGTGCAGCTGTAGTATTTAGACCTCAAAATAGCGATAAGAGAACAGATAAAAAAGAACAATCTGGAGAAAGAAATTCTAATAACAATAGAAACTCTCATAGTAATGGCGAACGCCGTAATAACAATAATAATGGCGAACGTCGCAATAATAATAACGGAGAACGTCGTAATAATAATAATGGCGAAAGACGTAACAATAATAATGGAGAACGTCGTAATAATAATAACGGAGAACGTCGTAATAATAACAATGGTGACCGCCGTAACAACAATAATGGCGAAAGACGTAATAACAATAATGGTGACCGTCGTAACAACAACAATGGTGGCGATCGTAGAAATAATAACAATAATGGTGAAAGACGTTCTTATGGCGACCGTAACAACAATGGTGAAAGACGTTCTTATGGCGACCGTAACAACAATGGTGAAAGACGTTCTTATGGCGATCGTGACAGAAATGACCGTAATGGTAATGATAGAAATGACCGCAGAAATGGCGGACGTGACAATGGCAGAAGAAACAATCAGAGTAGCTCTATGATTCAAACCGACTCCTATGTAAAACCATCTGCATCTACAAAGAAGAGTAAAAAGCAAGAAAATCGAAACAAAGAACGTTACGATAAGCTGGACAGAGAAGATAACTTCAAGAGTCTTGAAAAAGCTACTAAGAAAAACAATAAACATGCTGCTAAGAAGGAAGTAGAAGATGAAATTAAGACTTTAGTACTTCCAGAAAAGATTACAATCAAAGAATTAGCAGAAAAGATGAAAAAACAGCCTTCTGAAATTGTTAAGAAGTTATTCTTAGAAGGTAAGATGGTAACCATTAATCAAGAAATTGATTATGAAACCGCAGAAGCAATTGCTCTTGATTATGAATTTTTATGTGAACAAGAAGTAAAAGTAGATGTAATTGAAGAATTATTAAAGGATGTAGAAGACCCAGAAGAT